>CALRUG020000034.1:0-23224 GCA_943371295.1 Synechococcus sp. UW140
ATCCACAATTCATTGGCAAAATCCTCACTAAAATCTCTTACAATTGTAAAGAGCATATAACTAACTACAATAGGCAACAACAACCACCCAAATCGGGCAATAAATTTTCTTTGTTCCTTACCACTCATTGGAATACGGACTGAGCGATCTAATTGATCAGATAAATTTGGAACAGGCGTTTGTTTTAATAACCATAATGCAAATAGTAAAGGAATCATAAAAAATCCCCCCGCAATAAAAGGCATCCAAAAATCATGAATATCAATATCAATCAAAAGCCATTTCCCTACCGACTTTGCTAATCCAGAAGCAAAAATGAAACTACTTACCAAAAATGCTCCCATGATTTCTGTAGTCTTTCTACCCTCTAAAAAACCAAATACTAAACCGAAAACCATCCCTAAAGGCAACCCATTTAAAAACATACAAAAAATATTATAAGGTGCCGGCACTATCGCAAACAGAAGAAGTGCAGCCCATGCAGTTAATATGCAGATCAATATTCCTTGTATCCTAAATTGGGGTTGAATAGAAGCAATGATTCTTATGCCAATAAATTTACTAATCATGTACCCCAATACTTGCGCAATAACCAAGCATACTTTAAAAGAGATACCTAGAAATGTCCAATTTGCATATAGGCCTACTGTAAATGGTTTTCTAAATCCATACATTCCAGTATACACAACAAACGCAGCAAATGAAACGATAAATAACAAAAAGGCTGGTGAATTTTGCATTCGGGAATTCAGAAAATGATTATGCCGAATCTTAAACAAATGCATCATTCTATTAATGATATTATTTCTTGCAAACTAGAGACAATAAAATGGGGATTTGCCAATTCTAGTAAAGTAGCGTCTTGTGCACCAGTTGTAATCCCTATACTTAATCCACATTTCGCATTTTTACCTTCCTCTATATCAATAACCGAATCCCCTACTTTAATCACTAAACTAGGGTCGGTAATATCCATTTTTTGCATCGCTAATAAAATCATATCAGGTGCAGGTCTTCCATTAACCACATCTGAAGCAGTTATTAGTCCATCAATTTGTTCTCCAATATTCCAATATAGTCTTTGAATAAGGTGATGCGCAGTTGCAAAATCATACCCTGTATTCAATACCACTTTTATCCCCCTTCGTTTCAACTCCGCAAAAACTTCTGTAGCTCCTTCCTTTGGCAAAATGGGTGCGGTTGCATAAGCAACGCGAAGTTTTCCTTTAAATAATTCATGCAATCGACTGGCTATTTTTTCAGGAGCAAAAACACCCAACTCAATTAATACGTCCTTAAAAGCAGCTTTTTTTTCTTTGCCTGCAGCAATTGCAAGTACTAAATCGAGTGTACAGTCATACCCATCATCAATTAAGATTTGGTGTATTAATTTATATACCAAATTATCTTCGTTAACCGTAGTGCCAGCCATGTCAAATACCACTAATGCATATTTATTCTTCATATTATTCAATTTGGCTTTTTTGCAAATGACGAATAATCATTTGCTTGTACAATTCAAAACTTTGGGGCAATGGTTTATTAGGGATTTTAGCTTCTTCGTCAATTCGACGAATGGCTAAAATGCTTTCCAAATATGGGTTCTGCTCAAAAACAATTGCCTCTGACTCAGACATTGGGCCACCTTGAAAAGCAAGTGTTTGTAAACTAGCTTCTGATAATAAAGCGAAATAGGTAGGAAATTTATAACAGAGGTATCTTTTGGCAGGCACATGAAGTGCAACAGATTGAACTACTAGTTCCGAAAATCCCCTTGCATGCAAATATGTCCCCCCCAACAATTCGTGGTCTTGCAATCCAAGGCCACTCATATTATTTTCGTCTGTTGTTGGCTCACAAATATGTCCTATATCATGTAATAACGCAGCAATAATTAAATCTTCACTGAGCCCTTTCTCTGCTGCAATTTCAGCACTTTGGACCATATGCTCGAGCTTGGTAACCGGTTCTCCAATATATTCAGAACCGCCATTTGATAGTAACAAATGAATGATCTCTTCCGCTATTTCTGTGGCAATAAGTCTTTCCATTAGGATTGTTTAAACAAACCTATTGAAGAGTCTCTGCATCAACTGAGTTTGCAGATTAATAAAACATGAAGGAATTGTTAGCTTATTGTTACCGAACCAACCTAACTGCTTTACCTACTAAAATGTCTGCATCATTAGCTACAACAAAATAACCATTAGATCTCCAGATTTGTCGAGCAATTAAAGCTTTAATTCTGTTCAAAATAAAATCTTTACTCCGTTGATCAATCGTTCCAAATTTCAATCCTTCTTTTGCAGCATATTGAATAAATCGATTCCATTGTGTTTCGGAAACTTTAAAATTCACATTAAAATTAGCAGGGTCTTTATAAGAATTGTATTGCACCCTATTTGCAACAAAATCGTAATAAGCAAAATCATTTAATGTGCTGGTCATGAGTACTTGCAATACGGGTCTTGTGTACAATGAAGAATCAAATAATACCGTGGTATCAGGTGTGATCCCCCCACCGCCAAAAACCATTTTCCCTGCTGGTGTTTTATATTTCTTAACAGTGCGAGCAAGTGAATCTTTTTTTGCACTTGAATCTGTTTGATGAAAACGACCAATCAATTCTTCATTATACTTATCTACTCCTTCTGCATAAGACTTTTGAATATTTCTGCCTAATGGAGTAAAATACCTTGCTACAGTAAGGCGAACAGCAGATCCATCACTTAATTGAAACTGTTGTTGAACCAACCCCTTTCCAAAAGAACGACGACCCATAATGGTTGCTCTGTCCCAATCTTGTAAGGCCCCTGCTAAAATTTCACTTGCAGAAGCAGAAGATTCGTCTATTAAAACTACCAATTTGCCTTTTTCAAAAAGACCAGGTCTTTTAGCAGTGAATTCTGTTCTTGGTGTATTTTCTCCTTCCGTATAAACAATCAACTTATTGTCTTCTAAAAACTCGTCCGCCATATCAACAGCTTCTTTCATCAGCCCACCCGTGTTTCCCCTCAAGTCTAATACCAGACTTTCCATTTTTTGCTTTTGCAATTTTTCTAACTCTGTCATAAACTCTTCATAAGTTCTTTCAGCAAACTTATTCAAGCGAATAAATCCTACTTTAGGCGCAATCATATACGCCGCATCAACAGAGCTTACAGGTATATTTCCACGAGTAATGGTCACTTCTTGCATTTTTCCTGCACGCAAGAATTTTACTTTCACCTTTGAATCAACAGGTCCTCTAAACAATCTTCGAATGGCATTTCCATCTAATTTTTTGCCTGCAATGGATACACTATCATTAACGAATAGTAACTGATCGCCCACCATCAAACCAACTTTTTCGGCAGGACCTCCCGGCATAATATTCATCACATTCACCGTATCGTTCATTTGACGGAACTCAATTCCAATTCCTTGAAAATTGCCCATGATATCTTCATTGGCAGCAGATAAATCAGAAGAGGGAATAAATACAGAGTGGGGGTCTAAATGCTTTAATAATTCATTGGCCACTAATCCATTGATGCTATCTGCCGAAACCTTATCTACGTATCGATTTTTGATCAATTCAGTCAATTCTTGCAATGAAGAACGACTTGAAGGACTAAAAAACAGCGGAGACATGGTCTTTTCCTTCAATTGAAAGCCAATTATCATTCCCACAATCATCACAATCGCAAATAAAACCGGTAATAAAACCTGCAGTTTCTTAGAACCCATAAATACACATTAAATTATATGTCATGTAAGCATGCAAATATCTATATTTATTGCTGAATTAAACCTTTCCTATGCCTGCCATATTAATTGCCGACAGCGGCTCTACCAAATGCGAGTGGTGTTTGCTGGTTAACGGCAAGAAAAAAACCATACTTACACCTGCGATGAGTCCTTATTTTGTGTCTGGAGAAGAAATGATCCAGATTTTAACTAAGCTACTCATTCCTAAAATAAAAAACACACCCATTGATCAACTCTATTTTTATGGCACAGGCCTGGGTAATCCTGCCAATGTGTTGATCATGAAAAAAGTTTTTAAACAACTGTTTCCTAAAACTAAAACAGAAATAAATACAGACCTATTGGGCATTGCACGCGCATCTTGCGGAAACGAAAAGGGCATTGCCTGCATTTTAGGTACGGGTTCTAATGCCTGTTACTACAATGGTAAAAAAATTGTTTCAATTAGTCCTGGATTGGGTTATGTATTGGGTGATGAAGGTTCGGGCGCTTATTTGGGTAAAAAAGTAATACAGTACTATTTGTACAAAACTTTTGACGAAGACTTGATGTCTCGATTCCAAAAACGATTTGGGGAAACACATGCCAGCATTTTAGAAAATGTTTATAAAAAACCATTGGCCAATAGATATCTCGCTGGTTTTGCGCTGTTTTTAGCAGAAAACAGGGGGCATTTCATGATTGAAAATATCATTGAAGACGGTCTAAATGACTTTTTCTTTACGCATTTGTACAAATTCAAAGAAAGTTGGACCCAACCCATCCATTTTGTGGGAAGTGTAGGATTTGGATTTAGAGATGTTTTAAAAGAACTTTGTAATAGTTATGAATTAGAATTGGGTAAAGTTTTAAAGACCCCTATGTCCGGATTATTGGCATATCATAAACAGTAAGCACCATGGGTAATTTTATTAAGGTTACAGAGCAAGCGTCTAGGTACAATCACCTAGAAAAAATGAGCATTCAGGAAATATTAACTAATATTAACCAAGAAGATAAAACAGTACCAGATGCTGTTGAAAAAGCCATCCCACAAATAGAAAAATTGGTTGCTGCCATTGCAGATAAAATGTTGCAAGGTGGTAGACTGTTTTATATGGGTGCCGGAACCAGTGGTAGATTGGGTATCTTAGATGCCAGTGAATGTCCGCCTACTTATGGAGTGCCCTATGGACTGGTCATCGGTTTAATTGCTGGTGGAGAAAAAGCCATTACCCAAGCCGTTGAATTTGCAGAAGACAGTGCAGATGAAGGTTGGAGCGATTTACAAAAGCATTTCATTAACGACAAAGACGTTGTGATTGGGCTTGCAGCAAGTGGTACAACTCCTTATGTAATTGGCGCATTAAAAGAATGTAGAAAAAGAGGAATCATTACAGGTAGTATTAGTTGCAATCCTAACTCCCCTATTTCTGATGCGGCAGATTTTCCTGTAGAAGTAGTTGTAGGTCCTGAATTTGTCACTGGTAGCACAAGAATGAAGAGTGGAACTGCTCAAAAATTAGTGCTGAATATGATTTCCACGGCTATCATGATTCAACTAGGTCGAGTAGAAGACAACAAGATGGTGAACATGCAATTGAGCAATATAAAATTGGTAGATCGCGGAGTTAAAATGGTCATGGACAATTTAGGTTTAAGTGACTATGAAAAAGCGAAAGATTTATTGCTTAAATATGGCAGTGTAAAAAAAGCGGTTGAATCGGTAGGAAGCGAATAATATGCATGAGATAGAACCTTTTTATAACTGGAGACATATTTATGTAGCTGAGGAAGACAAACGTTCTCCGTTTTACGGACGTACTTATTCAGAGTTTGAATTTTCTCAAACGGTTTACAATTATTTTATTCATCCACAATGGGATGATTTTGGGAGTAGGACCTTATACCTTAAAATCATTTATGTAGACTATGAATTACATTTTGCCATCATTGAATTAATTGGAGAGTGGAATGACGCCATTGAGAATGATATCATGGAACTCAAAAGGGAAATCATAGATTTATTGGAGAAAGAAGGGATTTATAAATTCATATTGATTGCCGAAAATGTATTAAATTTCCATAGCAGTGATAAAGAATATTACCAAGAATGGTTTGAGGAAGTAACAGATGAAAATGGTTGGATTGTAGCCATCAATATGCCTACAGCCACTCAGCAAGATTTTAGAGGTAAGAAACTTCATTACTACATTGAACTGATGGAATTACCAGAATGGCGAGTGTATAAACCTTATCACCTTTTTAAGAAAATTGACGACGAATTAAATAAACGAATTACCTTATGAACCAAGAAATCATTGACCTTTACGACGAGTACACCCACAAACCATTAAGCAGACCAGAATTTATGAGTCGCTTAGCAGTTTTAACAGGCGGGATGGCTGCAGCGCTGAGCATTTTACCGATGATTGAAGTAAACGCAGCCAATGCCAATATCACTGCAGAAGATGATTTAGAAATTGAAACCATCACTTACGAAGGAGTGAATGGTACAATGAGTGCCTATGTTGCTAAACCTAAAGGGAAAAAGAAATTATCAGCCGTAGTAGTAATACATGAGAACAGAGGATTGAATGCACATATTGAAGATGTAGCAAGAAGAGCTGCAAAGGCAGGTTATTTAGCAATAGCACCTAATATACTTTCCCCCTTGGGTGAGCTACCTAAAAACGACGACGAACTCAGGGCAAAATTTGCAACACTCAAAGCAGAAGAGAGTTTACAGAATTTCATTCGCGCATTTAATTATTTAAGTACCCGAAAAGATTGCAATGGCCAATTTGGTTGTGTAGGATTTTGCTGGGGTGGAGCAATGGCGAATAATTTAGCTGTAAATGTGCCTAATTTAAAAGCAGCAGTTGCTTATTATGGTAGACAACCTGAAACAGCCAAAGTTGCCCAAATTAAATCAGCAGTAATGCTTCATTATGGAGGATTAGATACCCGTGTGAATGAGGGAATACCCGCTTATGAAGCTGCATTAAAAGAAAACAAAATTAACTACGAGCTATTTGTTTACGAAAATGTGAATCACGCTTTTCACAATGATACTGCGGGAGCAAGATACAACGAAGCAGCAGCCAAGCTTTCCTGGGAAAGAACACTGGGCTTTTTTGCAAAACACTTAAAGTAAATAATTAAGCAACGGTTGGTGCAACAGTAACAAATACAATGTCTCCAGCATTAAAAAGAAATGCAGTGGTTCTAATTTTCAGCAGATATCCATCAACTAAGACCTCAATAGAATAATAGGCACCAAAGAACAATACTTTCTGCACAACTCCTTCCACAAAATGGGGTTGTGCAGGTTTTAAAACGGATATAGCCAATTGTTCTGGTCTAATTAAAGCTCGCTTCCCCCTAACCCCTTCTCCTAATAACTGTAAAAAGACTTCATGGGTTTTGGTATTGATTAAATTATAATCCCCCATTAGCGCAGCAACATATTCATTCACAGGATGGTGATACAATTGCTTAGGTGTTCCCTGTTGAACTACTTGTCCATCTTGCATGATAATGATGCGGTCGGCCCATGAAAGCAAGTCGGTTGCATCATGAGAAACCAACAAACAAGTCACTTTTAGCGTAGTACAAATGTCTTCAATCACCGAACGAATCAATTCTTTATGAACACGGTCTAAATTCGAAAAGGGTTCATCTAGCAACAACAATTTGGGGAACGAAGTCAATTGTTTAGCCAAAGCAATTCTTTGCTTTTCGCCTCCAGATAATTCATCTGATTTACGCATCATCAAATGACTAATTCTGCATACATCAAAAATTTGTTGTGCAGAACTTGCGTCTAATTGATTGGTCATTTCGAGTAACTCATGCACTTTGTAGTTGTTGCGCAATTCAAAATGTTGAGATAAATAGGCAATTTTAGGATGACCGGGCAATAGTTGCTCATCGGGTCCTAGCACACGGATTCCTTCAAAATAAACATTCCCTTCGTCTGGCTGCAATAGCCCTGCAATCAATTTTAATAAAGTAGATTTCCCTGATCCTGTTTCACCAGCAATTGCTACCCGCTCTCCTTCTTGCATAGAAAAGTGCAAAGGTTGAAGCACAGTATTACCCCTTTCATATTTTGAAACAGCTTGTATATCCAGAAAAACCATAGCACAATTTACAAAATTGTACCTTCAATTACTAATTAAGATACCCGAATGTTTAGACATAGAATTGGTAAAAGAAGTTTAGAAACAAGTATTGCACTTGCTTCTTTTCTTTCTTGTGTGGCAGGAATGGTGAATGTTGTAGGGTTTTTAGCTATTCAAAAATTGACAACAAATGTAACAGGGCATTTTGCCTTTTTCATGGAAGCTTTTGATCGGTTTGAACTTTGGGAAGGGATTATTTATATTTACTATATACTTTTCTTTTTGCTTGGCGCCTTTGTTTCTAATGCAATGATTGAGATTATTTATAGAAGAGCCAAACAATATGCATTTAGCATACCCATACTTTTAGAAATCGTATTGCTTATTGTAACGGGCCTTTTTTTACCCCCATTGATTCACTCTCAACCCAATATAATTGCTTTTACCTTGTTGTTTACAATGGGGCTTCAAAATGCATTGGTTACTAAAATATCTTCTTCTGTAATTAGAACCACACATTTAACTGGACTTTTTACCGACTTAGGCATTGAATTATCACAATTGTTTTTTTACAATTCTCCGGAGCAAAAAAAACAGCTAACCGACTCTATTAAATTAAGATTTACGATTATTTTCTCTTTTTTTATAGGCGGTGTGATTGCTGGTTTATTCTACAATACATTCGCATTGAAAACATTGATTATTGCTTCGGCAATATTATTTGTTGGCTTAATATGGAAAAATATCAAACGCTTATTTTATGATAACCGAACAATTAAGAAATGAATTTTTAGTTAGAAAGGACCTTACTTTTTTAAATTTTGGATCTTTTGGTGCATGTCCTAAACCTATATTTGAACGATATCAACAATATCAATTAGAGCTTGAACAAGAGCCCGTTTTATTTATCGTAAAAACAGGACTAGACTATTTACAACAATCAAGAGAAGTCTTAGGCAAATATTTACATTGTTCTGCAGACGACTTAGTATACTTAATTAATCCATCTCATGCAGTAAACCTGGTTGCTAAAAACTTTCCTTTAAAAGCGGGGGACGAAGTTCTTACGACCAACCTTGAATATGGTGCATGCGATAGAACATGGGAATACTATTGTGCGCAAGCTGGCGCAAAGTATAAAAAGCAAGCAATCAACCTGCCTTTAACAACTACTGAAGCATTTGTAGCTGATTTTTTTAAAGGGGTAAACAATAGAACCAAATTAATATTCATCAGTCATATTACCAGCTCTACTGGATTAAGATTTCCCATTGAAGCAATTTGTGCAAAAGCAAAACAAATGGGGATTCCTACATTTATTGATGGTGCGCATGGCCCAGCACAAGCTCCTATTGATTTAACCGCATTAGGTGCAGATATATTTACTGGAGCATGCCATAAATGGATGATGACACCTAAGGGTAGTACTTTTCTTTATGTGAATAAAGCATATCAACGCATGTTAGACCCTTTAGTAATTAGTTGGGGATTCAACAGTACTACTCCTTCTCATTCTTCCTTTTTAGACTATCATCAAACGCAAGGCACCAGAGATTTCTCTGCCTTTTTATGCATTCCAAAAGCAATTGAATTCATGAACCAATACAATTGGACTGCAGTTGCCGCTGAATGTAGAGCATTGGTAAAATCGAATGCAATGAGATTTTGCGAATTAGTAAATAGCCAACCATTGGCCCCTTTAACGGATGAATTTATTTTACAATTATTCAGTATCCCAATCAAAACCAAGGACCCTATTCAATTAAAAAACCTATTGTTTGATGAGTATAAAATTGAAATACCGGTTATGCCACATGGCGACCAAGTTTTCTTAAGGTATTCCATTCAGGCATTCAATACACAAAAAGATTTGGATACCCTTTATGATGCTGTATCCAATATCATCAAAACAACCAACCTAATTGAAATTGATTAAAGTGTACTAATATAAAGATCTTCCACTTTTTTTCGAGCCCAAGGTGTTTTGCGTAAAAAAGTAAGGGAAGATTTAATACTGGGATTATTCTTAAAGCAATTGATATTAATCATTCTGGCAAGGTCTTCCCAACCAAAATGTTTTACTAAATAAGTAAGAATCCACTCCAAGGTTTTACCATGGAGTGGATCATTGGATACAAAGTTTTCAGACATACTGCAATTTAATCATTGTTCCTGGTTGTACCAGTCCCATTTCGGTTTCCTCTTCCGTTATTGCTTGGTCTTGCTTCGGGAGATGGACGTTGAGGGGGATTGGGACGCGCCACAGGACGACTTCCTTGATTAGGTGTAGAAGGTCTAGCTTCCGGGCGTTGTCGATCGGGACCAGCAGGTCTGGTACTTGGTCGCTCTACTCTATCAGGACGATCAGGTCTGTTTTCTGGCGTAGGCCTTGTTTCTTGAATAGGACCTGATGGTCTATTATTGACTTCAGGTCTTGTATATGGCCTATTGCGATCATTCCAATCAGGTCTTGTATTTGGACGTCGATCATTATTACTTGGTCTCGTACTAGGATAAGCAACTGGTCGCATATTCATAGGTACCCGATCTCTTGAAACCCGATATCCTTCTTGAAAAGATTGCGGTCTTGAATAAGTGGTTCTATAATACCCTTGTTGATATCGATTAATATAAACTACTGATCTAGACCTCCAACCATTGTTCCCATAATTCCAATTGTACCAATTCTTGTTTCTATAAAATGAACTTCTTGAATAATATCCAAAATAGATATTAAAATAATTATAATGGTATCCATAATACCAATGCCATGAATAGGGTCTCCAAGGTCTCCACCAACTAGGGTACCTATTCCATCCCCAAATAGAAACCCAAGGACGATAAGTAGGTACATAAATGTATTGTACAATGGGCCATGTAGCTACTTCAACATAAGAAACAGTTCTTCGTTCAGCAGGAATATATTCATCATCAAACTCAGATTGAAAACCTGGGTTAGGCCTTCCTTCATTACTGTAATTGGGTTCAATAATATAATCCTTACCATATAGATCTTCGTCTCCAACAACTTGTATATAAACTTTATTATTGGCTTCTTTTGTAACCACAAATACTGCAATATCTTGTTGCTCGCGATTATTGATATCAACACGTAATGTAATGCTGTGAACATCCTCTTTCACTTTATCAATCACATTAATGTAATCAATTTGATTGTCACCATCTAAATCTAGGTTATTGATTTTCTGATCAGGATCATTGAGGGCTTTTTCAAAATCTTCCAATGTTTTAGATTCTTGAAATAGTTTAAGTGCAGCGTATAAGTTTAAATTATCACCAGGCAATCCTAACTGCTTAGGTTGTTTAGTCTGTGCTTGCAATTGAAAAGCAACTGCAATGAGGAAGACTAATAAAGTAGAAGTCTTTTTCATAATTATCCATTTAGGCAATATAAAACAAATTACATGCCAGCAATATGGCGGTATAAGAAAATTGGCATTTATTTGCGGTTCATGAGTTTACATATCGCTTCTTTAAATTCAGGCTCGAACGGCAATTG
Source organism: Synechococcus sp. UW140 (assembly GCA_943371295.1). Classification (GTDB taxonomy): domain Bacteria; phylum Bacteroidota; class Bacteroidia; order Chitinophagales; family Chitinophagaceae; genus Sediminibacterium. The sequence continues at coordinate 11,377 of CALRUG020000034.1, forward strand.
TTATTATATAGGCAATAGCAAGGATGCTATTTTAGTAGATATTGGCCTCTCGTTAAGAGAAACAGAAACTAGGATGAAACAGCTGAATTTATCGGTAGAAAAACTCAGGGCCATCTTTATTTCACACGAACATACCGACCATATTAAAGGGCTTTCTACATTCGCCAATAAATATAAAATACCTATTTATATAACTCCTGAAACAGCAAAGGGAGGCCCAAAGCTTATTAGACATTTGTCAAAAACATTTAAAGCCAATCAGCCCATTTATATTGGCCAAGAGAACCAAACCTCTCTTGAAATGACTTTAATGGTTACGCCATTTTTTAAAGAGCACGACGCAGCTGATCCGCATAGTTTTATCATCAGCTATCAAGGAATTCATGTTGGGGTGATTACTGATATTGGCATTGCATGCAATAATGTTACCCATTACTTTCAACAATGTCATGCTGCATTTCTTGAATCCAATTACGATGAAGTACTACTGAAAAATGGGCGCTATTCACAACCATTAAAAGAAAGAATCAGCAATGGTAAGGGACATATATCGAATAGGCAGGCGCTGGACTTATTTAAAAATTATCGACCAAAAAACATGAGTCATTTGCTGCTTTCGCATTTATCTAAAGAAAATAATAGCCCTGAATTGGCATTGCAAAATTTTCTTCCCCATGCCAACGAAACAACCATTCTGGTTGCATCCAGATATGAGCCAAGTCCATTAATTGAAATAGCCCCCAATAATCGGTATGAATTAACCATACTGCAAACACCTGCAGTCAATCCCAAAGTCACGCAGGGGAGTTTATTTGGCTAGAGAATGGGTATATTTGAAAATAAACACCCCCAGCATGAAAAAGTTTTTTATTTCCTTTTTGTTCCTTGCATTTGCAAACATTTTATATGCACAACAGAAAAGCCCCTATACTTTATTTGATGCAAAAGGTAGAAAAGTATCTTATGCCAAAATGATTCGCTTTTTAAAAGATAAAGATGTTGTATTATTTGGTGAATTTCATAATAATGCAATAGCACATTGGCTTCAATTAACAGTAACTAAAGACTTACACGCAAAAAGACAAATGGTGTTGGGCGCTGAAATGTTTGAAGCAGATAATCAAGAAGCTTTAAACAAATATTTAGCAGGAAAACTTTCTGCCAAGGGTTTAGATTCAAATGCTCGACTTTGGAAAAACTATCCAACCGATTATGCACCACTGGTGAACTATGCAAAAGCCAATAGTATTCCATTTATTGCTACCAATATTCCAAGAAAATATGCTGCATTGGTTAACAAAACTGGTTTTGGAAAATTAGATAGCTTAACCAGCGAAGAAAAAAAATGGATGGCGCCCTTACCTATGGCTTATGACGCTTCTTTACCTGGATATGTAAATATGATTAAAATGATGGGCATACACGCTACCGAAAATATGCCTAAAGCCCAAGCCAGCAAAGACGCTACGATGGCGCATTTTATTTTAGCAAACCATACCAGCGGATCACTCTTCTTGCATTATAATGGAGCTTATCATTCCGATAATTACGATGGAATCAATTGGTATTTAAAACAACAAAAACCTAATCTTAAAATAGGAACGATTTCTACAGTAAGTCAGGCTAATATAAAAAGTCTGCTTGCCGAACATTTAGGCAAAGCAGACTTTATTATTTGTGTAGATACAGATATGACGAATACTTACTAGGGATAGAGTAAATATTTTTTTCGCATGGTTTTGTATTCAGATAAACCGGGTTCCCAAGATGCGTAAATCTCATCTACTGATTTACCTTCTGCAACCTGTTTGCGAAATACATCGTTCCCAATTAATTTATTGATATCTCCAATTTGGTTACTTTGTGAGCGATCAAAAAATTGACCCTTCATAGGAAACTTATTGTACAAGTCGATCATCCATTGAATTTGAATGCGATTCTTCTTTTTCAATTCAGCAATATTCATATTGCGAAGATCTAATCCGTAGCATTCTTTATTCATATGCAAAGGTGTTTCAGCCATTCCTTTGATACTCACTGGTGTGAATGAAAAATCATAAATACCTTTATACAAAGGACTTCCAAAAATGGTAAAAGGAAATTGGGTTCCGCGGCCATGATTCAAGACGGTTCCTTCAAACAAGCAAGTTGTTGGATACAACATAATACTCTGCTGAGTATTCAAATTGGGTGAAGGCTTAACAGGCAAAGTATAGTCCATATCATGTGCATAGTTAGCCACTTTAATGATTTTTAATTTAGCCTGCATTTTATTGGGCAACCATCCTTCTCCATTAATCATTTGTGCAAATTCTGCAATAGTCATTCCATGTGCAATCGGTATGGGAAACATCCCAATCCCCGATTTGAATTTCATATCTAATATAGGGCCATCCACTAAGTAACCGTTGGGATTGGGTCTGTCTAAAATCAACAACTCTTTTCCGTTTTCGGCACATGCTTCCATGATATGACTCAACACATTGATATACGTATAAAAACGACAACCCACATCTTGAATGTCAAAAATCATCAGGTCTACATCGGCCATATCTTCTTTGGAAGGTTTGCGTTTTGGTCCGTACAAAGACACCACTTTCACACCGCTGGTTGGGTCTATTTCATCTGCCACTTTTATGCCCGCACTTGCATTGCCCCTGAATCCATGTTCTGGACCAAATACTTTTACAATATTTACTCCAAGCTTTAACATGCTGTCTACAAAATGTTTGTCTCCAACAATGGTAGTTGGATTGGCCAACAAGGCAACCCGTTTCCCTTTTAAATAAGACAAATATTTATCGGTTTGATCTGCTCCGGTTTTAATGGGCTTGTCTTTAAAAGGACTGCCTGCAAATGCAACAGTTACAATCAACCCAATCAATAAAAAAGGCAATACTATTTTTTTCATAAAAGGAAATTGGCTTTATTTCTTAATTATCATATCCACCTGCACGCTTGGCTTTGGTTTGGGTTGGCCATGTTTGAGGACCGCGAGGACCTGCAGGTAATTCTGCTTTATCTGTTGGCATACGCTCTGGATCTTCACAAGCCATGTAAACCAAGATAGCCGTTAAAATCGCATTATTGCGCACATCGTCAAAAACGATTTTATCGTAGGTATCTCTGTTGGTATGCCAAGTATAATTGAAATAAGACCAGTTTAATGCACCTAAAGAAAACGCAGGCGCACCCACAGCAATAAACGAAGCATTATCTGAACCACCACCAGCTGGAGAACCAGGGAAACTAGTTCTTACTGTATCTTTTATATAAGATGGTGCGGCTGCTAACCAACGGGTAATAAAATCTTTTGCATACTTAAATCCTGCACCTCCTAAATTAACCACTCTTCCTGTTCCATTATCTTGATTAAATAATGCTTGTAAATTTTTTACCACTTCCGGATGGTCTTCAACAAATGCACGTGACCCATTTAATCCCTGTTCTTCGGAACCCCAATGACCTACTAAAATGGTTCTTTTAGGATTTGGATACACTGCTTTTAAAATGCGCATTGCTTCCATCATCACCAATGTTCCCGTGCCATTATCTGTAGCACCTGTTCCACCATCCCATGAATCAAAATGCGCGGATAACATCACATATTCATTCGGCTTTTCAGTGCCTTTGATTTCCGCTAGCGTATTAAATGTAGGTACTACACCCAATTCTTTGGATTGTGCAAACACTGTAATCTTAGGTGCTTGACCCGATTCAGTTAATCTAAACAAGAGTGCATAATCTTCTAATGCAATATCAATGGTAGGTACTTTCTTAGTATTAGCAGCAAAAATTTTATTTACGCCGAAACCATTGCTCCATAAGCTTCCTACCACGCCCACTGCACCAGCATTCTCTAGCGCCTGTGCTAATTTTGCAGCACTAAACCCTGTTTTGCTAATTCGTTTGCGCCAAGCATCCGTTGCATCTGTGCGCTCTTTCTTCATTTTATCAATAGATGCTTTGGTGCCAAATTCTGCCCAGTTGTAATCAGGACGTCCTGTTGGCTGAGGCATTGAAATCAATACAAATTTTCCTTTAACATTGGGCAACCATGCTTGAAATGCCAGTGAGTCTGCTACATCTGCTAAAACAATGGTTTCTGCAGTTACTGGTTTTTTAGTAGCTGGGCTAAATGCCAATTGAGTGCCTTCTAAAGATTTGGTCCAAGGTGCAACCATATCAATATGCGTAACGCCTCTATCCCATCCTCTCCAAGTACCATAATTTTCTCTTTTGGCTTCAATGCCCCAATTTTTGTATTGTGAAATAGCCCAATCACTTGCTTGAACCATTTTAGAAGAGCCCACTAATCTTGGACCTACTCCATCCATTAATTCATGCCCCAATCTTTGCAATTGAGAATTGGTATTCGCTTCTTTAATAATGGCTTCTACAGTTGGATTTAACTTCTCCTGAGCCACAACTGGCAAAGCAATTAATCCCAGCCCTACTACTAGTAAGCTGAAAGATTTGTTTAATTTTTGCGTCATATTTTTCATAAAGTAATAATACAAAACTTCTGTAAGAGTATGGGATGATTCCCATGGTTTATGATGGATGGATGAAACTTATATCCCTAAATGAAACTGCGCCGCAGTGGCTTTCGCTATTTCGTATCCTGCATCCGCATGTCTTATAACACCCATACCTGGATCATTACGTAAAACCCTTGCCAGTCTTGCTGCTGCATCATCGGTGCCATCCGCAACAATTACCATACCTGCATGAATAGAATACCCCATTCCTACGCCTCCTCCATGGTGAAGCGAAACCCAACTGGCCCCTCCTGCCGTATTCACTAATGCATTCAATACTGGCCAATCGGCTACTGCATCTGATCCATCTAACATGGCTTCTGTTTCTCGGTTGGGCGAAGCAACTGAACCAGTATCTAAATGATCTCTTCCAATGACGATGGGTGCTTTTACTTTTCTTGTTTTAACCAATTCATTAAATGCCAATCCTGCTATTTCTCTTTCGCCTTGTCCTAACCAACAAATGCGTGCCGGTAATCCTTGAAAAGCAATTTTTTCTTTTGCCATTTTCATCCAACGTTGCATGCTTTTATTCTGAGGAAAAAGATCTTGTATTACTTTATCTGTTACTGCTATATCTTCCGGATCTCCACTTAATGCAGCCCATCTAAATGGCCCCTTCCCTTCACAGAATAATGGACGTATATAAGCTGGTACAAAGCCAAGGAAATCGAAAGCCCTTCCAACAGCATAGGCTAATGCATTCCCTTTTGATTGTTGCTGCTCTTCAAATTCTTTTGCTCTTGCACGAATATTATTTCCGTAATCAAAAGTGATGGCACCCTTGTCCATTAATTGCAACATCAATTGCACATGTAAATACATGCTTTCATAACTTTTTGCAATATATCCTTCTGGATCAGACGCGCGCAGGTCTGTTGCATCCTCATTACTCATTAAATGCGGAACATAACCAATCAAAGGATCATGTGCCGATGTTTGATCGGTTAAAGTATCGGGTATAATGTTTCGATTGATTAATGCTTGTAATAAATCAATGGCATTACACAATACGCCAATGCTTTTTGCTTCGCCTGCGGCTTTGTATTTTAAAGATTGATCAATAGCTGCATCAATATCTAGAAATTTCTCGTCTAAATATTTTGTTTCAACACGCTTGTCAATTCGCCATTCTTCCACTTCGGCAATTAATGCAACTCCTTCGTTCATGGTGATAGCCAGCGGCTGTGCTCCCCCCATACCGCCTAAACCTGCTGTTACATTTAATGTACCTTTTAAACTTCCATTAAAATGCTTATCGGCCAATGCAGCATAAGTTTCAAATGTTCCTTGTACAATGCCCTGCGATCCAATATAAATCCAACTGCCTGCAGTCATTTGCCCATACATCATCAAACCCTTCTGCTCTAATTCAGAAAAATGTTTCCAATTGGCCCAATTGGGTACCAACTGAGAATTGCTCAATAAAACCCTTGGTGCGTCTTTATGGGTTTTCATGATACCCACAGGCTTGCCACTTTGAATCAACAATGTTTCATCTTCTTCTAGTGATTTCAAAGAAGCAATAATTTTATCTAAGGCTTCAAAATTACGCGCTGCTTTACCACGACCTCCATAAACAATCAAGTCTTCGGGTCTTTCTGCTACCGCAGGATCAAGGTTGTTCAACAACATTCTTAAAGCGGCTTCTTGCACCCAACCTTTACAATTTAATTGGGTTCCTGTTGGGGTCTTGTATTTTTGGTAATCGTAAGACATAATGGGCAAGTTTGGTATCGTTAGTAAACTAAGTCTTCGTAGGCAGATTGTAATTCATTATATGCATGCTGGTCTTTTGCTGTTTTGGCCGCTTCCATTCCTTTTTCATACCATTGAATGGCTGCTGCTGTTTCTCCTATTCTTTCGAGCAATTTGGCCAAATGATAATAAGAGCCAATATATGTTGGGTCTTCCGTTAAAATGGCTTCAAATAATTTTCTGGCATCGGTATCGTTTCCAATTTTAATCGATTCTAAGGCCAAAGCATGGCGCAAAAAAGCATCTTTTGGATTTGATGCCAACATTTCTTGAATTTGTGCAATTCGATTCATCGGGCTAAAGTATGAAATTCCTTAGTTTTACAGGGTGGAAAAAGACAATACCAACGACGAGGAAAAAGAATTGGACAAAGCCCTGTCCAATGAAGCCTTATCTAAAATAGAAAACAGTTTAACCAATGCAGAATTATCAGCTTTGGCTTCTTTTTTTGCAAAAGAAATGAAGAAGGGAAACGACCAACCGCCAGTAGAGGAATAGTCTCCGAAACTTTTTGGTTATTTTTTGGTTAAATACAAACAGTTATTAGTTTCACACAGTATATTTGCAATAGTTGCATAAACAACTAAATTAAAAGATAAACCTTAACCACATGAAGATTTTAGTTTGTGTTAGTAAAACACCAGACACGACTTCTAAAATTGCCTTTACCGAAGGCAATACTAAATTTGACGAAGCGGGTGTACAATGGATCATCAATCCTTACGATGAGTGGTACTCTTTAGTGCGAGCTATCGAATTAAAAGAGGCCAATGCCGCAGCTACCATTCATTTAGTAACCATTGGAAATGCAGACGCAGAACCAATTATCAGAAAAGCTTTGGCATTGGGTGGAGATGAAGCCATTCGAGTAAATACCGACAACAGTGATGCGTATTATATTGCTGCACAAATAGCAGAAGTGGCTAAGCAAGGTGGCTATGATATTATTTTTACTGGTAAAGAAACCATTGATTACAACGGATCTTCAATTGGCGGAATGGTGGCAGAACTAGTTGATGCACCTTATATTTCTTTAGCAACCAAATTCGATTTAAACGGCAATACTGCTACAGTGGTTCGTGAAATTGAAGGTGGCGAAGAAACTGCTGAAGTAGCGTTACCAGTTGTAGTTAGTTGCCAAAAAGGTATGGCAGAACAACGTATTCCGAATATGCGTGGTATTATGGCTGCAAGAACCAAACCATTAAAAGTGGTTGAACCTATTGCAGTAGATGCACTTACAAGCATTCAAAGTTTTGAATTACCTCCTGCAAAAGCAGGTGTTAAATTAGTAGCTCCAGATAATGTTGCAGAATTGGTAAGATTATTACACGAAGAAGCAAAAGCCATCTAATTTATCAAAGCGTTGATGATACGTTTATTTAACTATTCAAATTTTACAACATGTCCGTTTTAATATTTATTGATCAATCAGAAGGTACCGTAAAAAAATCTTCTTTAGAAGCACTTACTTATGGTGCTGATTTAGCAAAACAATTAGGTACTTCAGCAGAAGGTATTGTATTAGGAACAGTAAGTGAAGACTTAGCCGCATTAGGTAAATACGGAGTAAGTAAAATTCACCAAGTAAGCAATGCAATACTGAACAATCTAGATGCACAAGTTTATGCAAGTGTATTAAGTGAAGCAGCTACTGCAGCTGGTGCTTCTGTGATTGTATTTTCTCATACCCAAACTGGTAAAGCCGTGGCTGCAAGAGTGGCTGCAAAACTAAAAGCAGGCTTAGTAGCCGGTGCTTGCGCTTTACCTGATACCAGCAATGGTTTTTCTGTAAAGAAAACGGTATTCTCTGGTAAAGCTTTTGCAAATGTGAATATCCTTTCTGCAGTTAAAGTAATTTCATTAAATCCAAATTCATATAAGACGGTTGCAACCGAAGGAACTGCTACAGTTGAAGCATTGGCAGTAACGGTGAGTGAACCCAAAGTGAAAATAACTGCAGTCAATAAAATCACAGGTGAAGTACCATTAACGGAAGCTGATATTGTAGTGAGCGGTGGTCGTGGATTAAAAGGCCCAGAAAATTGGGGCATTTTATTAGACCTTGCCAAAGAATTGGGCGCTGCTACTGCATGTAGCCGACCAGTAGGCGATGCACATTGGAGACCACACCACGAACACGTTGGTCAAACAGGCGTTCAAGTAGCACCTAACTTATACATCGCAATCGGTATATCTGGAGCCATTCAGCATTTAGCTGGCGTAAACAGATCTAAAGTAATTGTAGTAATTAATAAAGACCCCGAAGCACCTTTCTTTAAAGCAGCCGACTACGGTATTGTAGGCGATGCATTTGAAGTAGTGCCTCAACTAACAGCTGCTATTCAAAAAATGAAAGCAGGGGCTTAACCCAAATCGACTCCACCTTTTTCACGATAGTCTTCACGCAATGGCGTGAAGACATCGAGTATAAAACAATCGGTTATTGCACGTCCACTGTGCATAGTATTAGAAGGGATAACAAAAACCTGTCCCGGCACTAATACATATGGTACGCCATCCACTGTTAATTCAAAAGTTCCATCTAAAATATAAGAAACCTGTTCTTGCGGATGCGAATGCATTGGAAGCACGGCATCTGCTTTTGCTTTTACATGCGAATAGGTTGCATTTGCAGTATGAATAAACTGTGCATCATACCCTTCAATCAAATTACAAGCGGGAATATCCTGAATATTAAACAATGGCATAGTAGCTATTTTAGCTTCACAATTTGCACATAAAATTTGGTAGTTTTGCGCCTATGCAAAAATCGTCTAATAATGCCCTTTCTTTTTTTAGAACAATCGGGTATGCAGAAGGAATTTCATTATTGATTTTATTGGGAATAGCCATGCCACTCAAATATCTTGCAGGGTATCCATTGGCGGTAAAATATACAGGTTGGGCGCATGGACTTTTATTTGTTGCTTATTTAGCCTTAGCATTATGGGTTAAAGAGCAAGAAAACTGGCCCTTTAAATACTTAATCTATGCTTTTTTTGCAGCCTTTTTCCCATTTGGAACTTTCCTTTTCGACAAATGGCTGAAGAAACATGGCCAAGCATGATTCATTCGTATTTTTAAGTTAATTTAGCACACAATATGAAGAAGATTGAATTGGAAATTGTAGCGCTTTCTCATAGCATTACGCAAACCCACTCTTACGCTGTTGTATTGGGTGAAATAAATGGCTTACGTAGACTTCCTATTGTGATTGGAGGCTTTGAAGCGCAAGCCATTGCAGTGGCATTAGAAAATATGCATCCGAGTCGTCCGCTCACCCACGACCTCATGAAAAATTTCATGAATGCATTTGGAGTTGAATTACAAGAAATCATTATTAACGATTTACAAGAGGGAATTTTCTATTCAAAATTGGTTTGTTATACCGACAACGATACGGTTGAAATAGATAGCCGTACCAGCGATGCATTGGCATTAGCAGTAAGGTTTGGTTGCCCTATTTACACCTACGATAATATTCTAGAAAGCGCAGGCATTGCCATGGAAGAAGGCGGCGCCGCAAAACCAAAAATGGAAGCGGTAGGATCAGAAGAGCCTGCAATGAGCAGTGAACGTTCAGACTTAAGCACACTGAATATTGAAGAGCTGAATAATTTATTAAATGAAGTATTAGAACAAGAAGATTATATCAGAGCCATTGCCATTCGTGATGAGTTGAAAAAAAGAAAATAGTGCTTTGCACAAAAGCCCATGGTCATTTTTCCCAACTGTAAAATTAATCTTGGATTACATATCACCGGAAAAAGACCGGATGGTTTTCATGAATTGGAAACCGTATTCTATCCTGTACCTTTAAAAGATATACTAGAAGTGGTAACATCCACTTCATTGGAATTTCAATCTACTGGATTAGCCATTCCAGGTAATCCTGAATCCAATCTATGTTTAAAAGCCTATCAGTTACTTAAAGAAGATTTCCCCCAGTTACCACCCGTGCAAATGCATTTGCATAAAATCATTCCAATGGGTGCAGGATTAGGCGGAGGAAGCGCAGATGGTGCATTTGCTTTACGTTTACTCAACCAGAAATACCAATTGAATATCTCTTCCCAACATTTGATAGACTATGCGGCAAAGCTGGGAAGTGATTGCCCATTTTTCATCATGAATAGTGCTTGCTATGCAACAGGAAGAGGTGAAATTTTAACCCCTATTGACTTAGATTTATCAGCTTATCGTTTTGTTATTGTACACCCAGGAATCCATATAAATACCAAGTGGGCATTTGAACAAATAAGGCCTACTCCTTCCCCCAAAAATTTGGTATCTATTCTTGAACAACCTATTGAAGAATGGCGCAATTATTTAAGCAATGATTTTGAAGCCCCCATTTTGCAATATTATCCTGCAATTGAAGCAATCAAATTGGCACTATACAATGACGGGGCTATTTATGCAAGTATGAGCGGCAGCGGGAGTGCTGTGTATGGCATCTATCCTATGGATGCAACTATTCAATTGAATAAAGAATTGAATTACCGTATAGATATCATTTAGTTAGTATCTTTTACCGAAAATTGATTTATATGAAATTGATTATTGCGGTAATACTTTCTTCATTAATAGGGCTGAACAGTTTTGGCCAATCAGTTCAAAACAATTATTCTCATCTTTTAGCGCTCAGTAAAGAATTAAGACAATTAGAACGTACTACTTTACCCAATGGCGTTCCCGACTATCGCATCCAAACCATTAATAAAATTTATCAAAAATTACTGCTCTATAAAAACCAACATGCGAAAATTGATACATCGGGTTGGTCATTAGAAAATCGTGTAGACTATGTATTACTAAAAGCAGAAATGAATGCCCTTGAATTTAATTGCCGCATTTTAAAGCCTTGGCAGCGAGACCCCGCATTTTATGCTATAGTTTGGAACGAACAAAGTGATACCCCGGATCACGAAGGTCCAACTAGTTTTTCTGCGATTGAACTATGGAAATATAATTTCCCTCTCTCCCCAATTGATGCAGCAAAACTAACCGCTTCCTTGAAAATCATTCCTCCATTATACGAACAAGCAAAGTTAAATTTAACAGGAAATGCAAGAGACCTATGGAGCGCAGGAATTGGAAATATAAAAGAGCAAGTGGTTATTTTAGAAGAACTGTCCACCAAAACAACCAATAGTTCTGCTGAATTAACTAATGCAATTGTAGCCGCAAAAAAAGCCTGTAATCAATTCATATTATGGTTAGAAAAACAACTTCCATCTAAAAATGGCTTATCCGGTATTGGAAAAGAACAGTATAATTGGCATTTAAAAAATGTATTACTTGTTCCACTTACTTGGGAAGACGAAGTAATGTTGCTAAAAAGAGAATTAACAAGAGCATACGCATCCTTACAATTAGAAAGAGAAAGAAATAAAAATTTACCCCCACTTACCCCCATTAGAAATAAAGCAGAATACCTTCAAAAAACAGATGAAGCGGTTACTAAAATGATGCAATTTATTCAACAGAAAAAAATACTGCCTGTAAAAGAATACATGGAGCCTGCACTTCGAAAACATTTAGGT
>CALRUG020000035.1:0-22674 GCA_943371295.1 Synechococcus sp. UW140
AAAATTAACCTTATTAAAAACGACTATGCTCTAAATAAAGCTGTCTGATATTTGTTTTACTTACATATTTTCAAACTTTTTTCCTTTTTAAAAGTAACATATGAAATATTTAATTTTTTTACTTTCTCTTTCTCCTTTTGTTGCTATAGCACAGAAAAAGAGTAAATTTTCTTTTGAAATGAATTACGGCTTAAATGGCAATTTTTTTGTAAGAAGCTATCAAGAACAAGCACCACCATTCCCAGTCACAGAAATTTCAAATAAAAATTTTATTGGAACAGTAGGGGGAATAGAACTTAAATATAATGTTACCAAGCGAGCTTCTTGGGGTTTCGGTTATGCAAAAAGTTCAAATCAAAAAGCAATCAATTATACAAGCAATGTTAACGGTGTTGTTCTATCGATAAATGATTTTGACATAAAACATGTAAATCATTTTTATCAATTATTTTATGAAAGAGAAATAATCCAAAAATTACCAGCTTTAAAAAGTCAGATTGGTTTATTTTATTTGAGACCACAACAACAAGAAGTTAGTATTTCAAGGAATGGTATTCTTTTTGAGCAAAGAAATTTTAAAAACAGTTACTTGGAAGAAGGGGGAGTTTTTATAGGACTACATTATTCAAAAAAGATTGATACAAAATTTGAATTAGGAATCAGGTCTAGAATATATTATTTAATTTCCACCAATTCTTTAGAAGCAGTAACATTTACACCAACACTAACTTATCTGTTTTAAATTACCAGATATTAGTGAAAATTGACTTTCAGGAAAAATAAGTAACTTAAAGACTAATAAGTCCAAATAAATAAAATATGAAGAATACCAAAATCTTAAAATTTATTCCGATCATCTCTCTTGCCATATTGTGCTTAATAAAAGTATCATCTATTAATTTGCTGCTAGATAATTATTTAACAATAGCAATCGCCTTATCATTAATTTCAGTTTGCTCTTTGCTTTTATTAAAATTTCCAGTAAAAGCGCTTAAAAAATAGTTTTTGGTGTTTCAATAGGTTGTTTAATACATTTCTAATATTAATTCAAAGTAAACATAAGGTTATGATAATGTAACCATATAATTATCAAATAGTTAAGAAGGGCTGTCCGGTGGGCAGCCTTTTTTATTGCAGTTTACATTCGCGCAGAATAACCAAATCTGCATTATGAAAAATTATTTATTAAAAGCTGCAAGGCTGCTCGCATTGCTTTTAGTGTTGATGCAAACACAGTTTGTATTTGCACAATCTTTGTCCGATTTAACCGGAACGGTGTTAAATGAAAAAGGAGACCCATTACAAGGTGTAACTGTTTTGTTGCAACTAAAAGGATTGAATAATCAAACAGTAACAACGAACGAAAAAGGAAATTATATCCTTAAGCAATTAGCTATTGGCAATAAATACAATTTGACATTTTCTTATGTTGGCTTTACTCCAATTGCGCAAACAATCACCATTAATAAATCGGGTAATAATATTGTTACTAGAATGAATTCACTATCCAGTGAATTAAACGAAGTAGTAGTAACGGCTTTAGGAATTAAGAAACAAGAGAAAGCGTTGGGATATGCTGCTCAAACAATGAAAGAGAGTGATGTGTTAGATGCTCGCTCTAATAATTGGGTTAGTTCTTTATCTGGAAAAGTGGCAGGATTGAATTTATATTCTGCAGGATCAGGACCTGGTGGATCGGTAAGGGTTTCTTTAAGAGGAGATGCTTCTATGAATCCTGATGGAAACAATGCATTGATTGTATTGGATGGCGTTCCGATGAATGGCGGTGGTACCAGTTCTGGAGTAGGAAATGCCTATGGGGCAGGATCAGGTTCGGATGTACCGGTTGATTTTGGAAATGGGATTTCTGATATTAATCCAGATGATATTGAAAGTATCACTGTCTTAAAAGGACCTGGCGCAACTGCGCTATATGGTAGCAGAGCGGCAAACGGTGCTTTATTGATCACCACAAAATCTGGTGCAAGAAAAGACAAGGGTATTGGTGTTTCATTCAATTCGAATGTGAGTATGAACACCGTGTTAAGATGGCCCGACTACCAATACGAATATGGTCAAGGTACTGGAAGAGCATTGAATACTGCTGGTGAAAAATATTATAGTTATGGTACATCTGCCGATGGGGGTAGTACCAGCGGAACCAGTAGTGCATTTGGTCCAAGATTTAATGGTCAACAATATTTTCAGTACGACCCTAATGTAGAAGGACAGTCTGCAACAAGATTGCCTTGGGTAGCACAACCTAATAATATCAAGGGTTTCTGGAGAACAGGATCTACCATCACCAATAATATTTCTTTAGAAAGCGGTAATGAAAACGGATCTGTTAGGGCTTCCTTAACTCATTCAAAGAATGAGTGGATCATGCCGAATACAGGTTTTGAAAGAATGACTGCTGCATTAAGCGTTAGTCAAAAAGTATCAGAGAAATTAAAGTTTGTTGCTAAAGTAAACTACACCAATAAGTCTAGCGATAATTTACCTGCAACAGGATACAATAATCAGTCGATTGCTTATTTCATGATTTTCCAAAATCCAAACGTAGACTTAAGCTGGTACAGACCCATTTGGAGAAAAGGACAGGAACAAGTTGATCAAGTACACCCCTTCAGTAGCTTCATCGACAATCCTTATTTGATTGCTTATGAAATGACCAATGGAGTAAAGAGCAATGCCTTCTTAGCAAATATGGCTGCTACTTATACCATCAACAAAAAGTTTGATTTAATGCTTCGCTCGGGTATTGATTTATCAAGCGAAATAAGAAAACAACAAAGACCCTATTCTTCAGCCAACTATTTAAGGGGGTATTACAAAGAGCAAAATATTCAAGACTACGAAATCAATAGCGACTTCTTATTGTCTTATAAAGACAAGATTGGATCTGACATTAATGTAACTGCTTCTGTTGGAGGAAACGCTATGAGCACCAACTACAACAGAATGGATGCAAGTGTAATTGGATTAGTAATACCGGGTGTTTATATGTTAAGCAATGGAGTAGGTACACCGGAAGTGGTAAACATTGCAAGAAACAAAAGAGTAAACTCATTATACGGAACCGCTTCATTCTCTTATAAAAATAAATGGTTTGTAGATGTAACTGGAAGAAACGATTGGTCAAGCACATTGCCTGTTCAAAATAATTCTTTCTTTTATCCTTCAATAAATACCAGCGTTATCTTAAGTGATATCGTTCGACTACCTGCAGCGGTTTCTTTTGCTAAGTTCCGTTTGTCTGCTGCACAAGTGGGTAACGATACCGATCCCTACAAAACAAGTAAATATTATGGTACCAGTCCATTCCCGGGTTCTGGATCTGTACCTACTTTATTACACAACGTTAACTTTAAGCCAGAAATTTCTACCAACTACGAAGCTGGTTTAGATATCCGTTTATTCAAAAGCAGATTGAATTTAGATTTAACGGTTTATAGCAATACCACCCGCAACCAAATTTTAGAAGTACCCATGGATCCAACAACGGGTTATGCAAGAGCTGTATTGAATGCAGGTGCTGTTAGAAACCAAGGGATTGAAGTAGTATTAACAGGAAGCATTATCAAGAAGAAAAATTTTAGTTGGAATACCATTCTTACCTGGGCTAAAAACCAAAACCGTGTAATGGAATTAGCAGAAGGTATGGAAGGAAAACAAGATATTGGATATGGCGGTAATGCTACTATTCAAGCAAGGGTTGGCGGTACTACTGGAGATATTTATGGTTTTGGTTTCTTGCGTTCTCCTGATGGACAAATTGTATACAATTCAACTGGTTTACCAGCACGTCCTCAGGAGATTCAATACATTGGTTCTGCTTATGCTGATTGGAAAGGCGGTATCAGAAATGAATTCACTTATAACAATTTTAGATTTAGCTTTTTAGTGGATGGACAATTGGGTGGAATGATTTATTCTCAGAGTCACCACAAAATGATGGAGCAGGGTAAATTGAAATCTTCATTAGCAGGACGTGAAGAGAATTTTATTATTGGTGCTGGTGTGGTGCAAAATCCTGATAAAACGTATTCTCCAAATACAACCAAAGTATTACCTGTTGATTATTATGGAGATTACTACAGAAGAGCCAATGTGGAGTCAAATAGCTTTGATGCCTCTTATTTAAAATTGCGTGAAGCAAGATTGGAATACAATTTCCCTAAATCTGTTTTGGGTAAATCATTCTTTAAAAATTTAAGTGTTGCCCTATATGGCAGAGACTTATTGATGATTACCAGCTTCCCCATATTTGATCCAGAAACTGCTGCACTAAATGGTTCTACCATTTTGCCTGGAGTGGAAATGGGACAACTTCCTTCTAGTAGAACAATTGGAGCAAATATTACGGTGAAATTTTAATTGATAAACAATCGCAATCCGCCCTTCACACACCAAATAAAAAAATCATGAAAAATAAATTATCGATCGTCTTATCCATACTGATGCTATTCTTTATGGCATCTTGTACCAAGAATTTTGAGCAGATCAATACCGATCCAAATAGGGTCAATAAAATTAGCCCGGGTACATTATTGAATCCAATTTTGTATGAGGTCTCTTCTTTTAATATGCGTCAGGCAGATAATTTTACTTTCGGCCTAATGCAAGATATGTTGCCTTTCCCTAGCACATCTGGCGGCGTACATCGTTATGATATTACTGAAACAGCGGGTAATTCAACCTGGACTACTTATTACAGATGGTTAACCAATGTAAAAGAAATGTATACTGCTTCTGTAGAACAAAAAGATCCCAACTATCAGGCTATTGCAATGACATTAAATGCAATGATCTATTCAACATTAACTGATTGCTTTGGAGATATCCCGATGGAAGAAGCAACTAAGGGAGATGAAGGAATTTTTAGACCCAAGTTTACTACACAACAAAAAGTGTATGAAAAAATTATTGCCGATTTAGACTCAGCTAATAATTTATATGTAACAACCAGGCCCATGGTTTTTGGTACTGAAATGTTATACGCCAATAACGTAAGCAACTGGAAAAGATTTACCAACTCATTGCACATGCGTTTGTTGTTGCGTTTATCTAAGCGAACAGAATTGGGAACCTTGGCTAAATTAAAAACCATTATTGATAATCCTGTTAAGTATCCTGTTTTCACTTCTAACGATCAAGCTGCCTTGGTAAAATTATCTGGAGTTACGCCTTTTGTATCACCATGGGGAAGAGCCATTGACTTTACTACTTTTAGAGCAGCAGGATTATTTTTTACAGACAACTTAAATGATTTGAATGATCCTAGAAGAGCAAGATGGTTAACACAAGCAAGAAACAAAGTAAGCAATGCCAATATAGGATATAAGGGTATCCCCAGCGGATATGCAGGAAGCGATAACCAGTTTGATTATATTCCTTCAAATAAAAATATTGCATTGGTAACCGCGCCTTTGAGTATTGTTTTAATGAGCTATGCAGAAGTTGAATTAATTAGAGCAGAACTAGAATTTAGAAACAATAATACAGTTGCGGCAAAAGCAGCTTATGAAAGAGGAGTGAAAGCTGCTATTGAACAATGGGGTGCAGTGATGCCAGCAGATTATTTTACCAATGCAAAAGCAGCGTACAATGGAACATTGGAGCGAATCATGTTGCAAAAATATTATGCATTGTATTTTACCGATTTCCAACAATGGTTTGAATATAGAAGAACTGGGTTTCCTGTTTTGCCAACAGCAGAAGGTATGGTGAATAATAAAATTATGCCGGTTCGTTACAGATATCCACCTGCAGTGCAAAGTACCAATACCTCCAATTATGATTTAGCCGTTCAAGCAATGGGTGGAGACAATATCAATATTAAAGTTTGGTGGCAGAAATAAAAAACACGCAAATGAAAAGAAGAAATTTTTTAAGAAACTTGGGTTTTACTGGTGGAATATTTGCATTGCCAACAGTCATGTCTGAAACCAATGCTACAACTTTTGAAAAAGAAAATGAACTGGTTGTAAAAGGGAGAGTGTTGAGTGAAGGAAAAGGGATTGCTAATATTGCAGTAACAGATGGTACACAGGTTTTCAAAACCAATAATAAGGGCGAGTATCAATTTACGGTGAAGGAGAATGCAGATTTTGTTTATATCAGTTCACCTGCTGGATATGCATTTGACCATGAAAATTATATAGCCCGTTTTTTTGTTTCAATAAAAGGAAAGCGTGGAACCTTGAATCATGATTTCGTTTTAACCAAGCTAAATAGCAACGACCAGCAACATAATTTTGTAGTTTGGGCCGATACACAAATGATTTCAGCATCTGATTGTGAGCAATTAAAAACAACTACCGTTCCCGACTTTAAAAAATTAATACAACAATATCCAGCCAATGCATTATTTCATGGTATTGGTTGTGGGGATTTGGTATGGGACAAATTTGAATTCTTTAAAGATTACAAGGAAGCGATTGCCATGACGGGTGTTCCTTTTTATAATGTGATTGGGAATCATGATATGGATTTGAATTCAAGAACGGATGATTATTCTGCAGAAACATTTAAGGAACAATTTGGACCTACTTATTACTCATTTAATAGAGGTGCCATACATTATGTAGTATTAGATGATGTCTTCTTTATTGGCACAGCAAAAAAGTATATTGGTTATTTAACAGAGAATCAATTGGCTTGGTTAGAAAAAGATTTGCAATTGGTTGCGCCTGGAACAACCGTAGTAGTGAGTTTACATATTCCCACATTTACAGGAGCACCTAAAAGAAATAAAAAAGAGGAAGACTTTGGGGGAACGGTTTCAAATAGAAAGAAACTGTACGGTTTATTGGCTCCATACAAAGTACATATTCTTTCGGGCCATACGCATTTTAATGAAACATGGGAAGAGGGGAATATCATGGAACACAATCATGGCACCGTTTGTGGCGCTTGGTGGACCGGTCCAATTTGTGGAGACGGAACCCCAAGAGGCTATGGCGTATATGAAGTAAATGGTAATGATATCAAATGGTTTTACAAAAGCACAGACAAAGAAATCAGTCACCAAATGCGCATTTATCCGAAAGGATATGCCAAAAATTATCCAGAAGAATTAGTGGTCAATATTTGGAATTGGGATGCTCAATGGAAAGTAGAGTGGTTTGAAGATGGGGTATCAAAGGGCGCACCTGAACAGCGTGTTGCCAAAGATCCTTGGGCCATTGAATTATACGAGGGCCCATCGCTCCCCCAAAAACATAAGTTCATAGAACCCACATTAACCGAGCATTTATTTTTTATAAAACCTTCTGCTACTGCAAAATCGATTAAAGTAAAAGCGACCGATCGATTTGGAAAAATATTTGAAGAAGCGATAATGATCAGTTGATATCTGGGGGCAGACATCAAAAAAAGGGCACCGTTTTCTAGCGGTGCCCTTGTCAATTATATAAGTGAATAATTATCGATTCATGCTGGCCAAAAACTCTTCGTTGTTTTTGGTTCCACGCATACGCTTGAGTAATTCGTTCATCGCTTCTTCTGGATTCATATCATTTAAGAATACACGCAGAATATTCATTCTTTGTAACACATCTTTATCTAATAATAAATCGTCTCTACGAGTAGAAGAACCTACTAAATCAATTGCAGGGAAAATACGCTTGTTAGCTAATTTTCTTTCCAACTGTAATTCCATATTACCTGTACCCTTGAATTCTTCAAAAATTACTTCATCCATTTTGCTACCAGTTTCTACTAAGGCAGTTGCTAAAATGGTTAATGATCCACCGTTCTCAATTTTACGAGCGGCTCCAAAAAACTGTTTGGGTTTTAGTAGCGCGTTAGCTTCCACTCCACCACTTAACACTTTACCACTTGAAGGGGCAACGGTATTATGTGCTCTAGCCAAACGGGTAATTGAGTCTAATAAAATCACTACATCGTGACCGCACTCTACCAAACGTTTTGCTTTTTGTAAAGCAATGGCAGACACTTTCACATGCTTTTCAGCAGGCTCATCAAATGTAGAAGCAATTACTTCCGCATTAACGCTGCGCTCCATATCGGTAACTTCCTCAGGACGTTCGTCAATTAACACCACCATCAAATAACATTCGGGGTGATTGGCAGCAATGGCATTGGCCACTTCTTTCAACAACATGGTTTTACCCACTTTTGGTTGAGCTACAATCAATCCACGTTGACCCTTACCAATTGGAGTAAATAAATCAATAATACGAGTGCTATAATTGGTAGGTGAAGTAAATAAATTCAGTTTCTGAAAAGGAAACAATGGTGTTAAGTAATCGAATGGTACACGATCACGCACTTCGTCGGGGCGTTTACCATTGATAAAATCTACTTTTAATAAAGCAAAATATTTTTCGCCTTCTTTAGGAGGACGAACAGATCCTGTTACAGTATCTCCTGTTTTTAAACCAAATAATTTGATTTGAGAAGGAGAAACGTACACGTCATC
This sequence comes from Synechococcus sp. UW140, assembly GCA_943371295.1. Taxonomy (GTDB): domain Bacteria; phylum Bacteroidota; class Bacteroidia; order Chitinophagales; family Chitinophagaceae; genus Sediminibacterium. Next base: position 8,450 of record CALRUG020000035.1, read on the forward strand.
TGGAGAAGATAAATAGTTGTAATCGGAAGAACGCAAGAAACCATATCCATCGGGCATCATTTCTAAAACGCCTTCACCAGGAATGACCCCTTCAAATTCAATATTGAAAACGGGTTCCTTTTTAACAGGCTGGTGTCTTGGGCGCTCCTGTTGTAAAGTGGTTTCAGGGGCTTGAGCAGCTTCTTCGTTGTCGCTTGCTTCCAATGTTTGAATAATGGCCGCAGCTATATTGGCTGTTGGGTCATTTTCGGGTTGATCAGGGCTGTTGGGTTCAACAGGTGCCGGTGTTTTATCCACTCTTGGTCTTGGTGCAGGACCTATTGGACCTTTTTTAGGAGGCATTGCTTTACGGATAGGACGGCCCGCACCTGCATTTTCATTGTTTCTTTGTTCTGGAACAGCCGCTGGAGCAGCTTTTGCAATGGGAGCAGGTTTTGCAATTGGCGCTGTTGGTGCTTCTTGCATGATTTCTGCTTCTTCGGTAGAACCTGTTGAAGTTTTAATATTCACGGCCTTCTTAGGACGACCTGCTTTTTTAGCAACACCATTTTCTTTGGCGGTACTTTCTTGTACAGCTTGTGAATCAAGAATCTTGTAAATCAATCCTTGCTTGTCTTGTTTTTTTGCACCAGTAATTTTTAAACGTTCTGCTATATCCAGTAATTCTGGTAGTAGCATGTCATTTAACTGAAGAATGTCATACATAAATGGAAAAATTGTTTGGGGGGTATCAAATTCAAACTATAAAAAAGGTTAATCCAGTCTAAGGAAAAAAAGCTCAGAAAGGTTAAATGGGTTGATTTGGAAAGAGAGTAACTGAAATTTTGGAGCTCAATAACGGGCTAATCAGCATTGTTTCCACTGCAATGTTACAAAATATTGAGAATACCAACACTATTTGATCATAAAATTTTATGGATGGTGCTTCAAAACCGCTGTATATGCAGTTTCTGAAGCAGTCTTTGGTTATCTTTGCGCCATGTTTAACACTAGAATCAAGATAAAAACCCTGTTGGCTACAGGAAAGCCAGGTGATCAGGTAACAGTAATGGGATGGGTGCGAACTTTTCGCAACAATCAGTTTATTGCTTTAAATGATGGCAGCACCAATAATAATTTGCAAGTAGTAGTAGCGTTGGGATTATTAGACGACGAAACATTGAAAAGAATTACTACGGGGGCATCGCTAAAAGTAATAGGAGAAGTGGTAGAGAGTGTGGGTAAAGGACAAACCATTGAAGTGAAAGCGGTAACACTAGAAATACTCGGAGATTCAGATGCAGAGAAGTATCCGCTCCAACCGAAAAAACATAGTTTAGAATTTTTAAGAGAGAAAGCCCATTTGCGTTTTCGTACGAATACATTTGGTGCGGTATTTCGTATTCGTCATTCATTGGCATTTGCAGTACACCAGTTTTTTAATCAAAAAGGGTTTGTGTATTTACATACGCCCATCATCACCGCAAGTGATGCAGAAGGTGCCGGTGAAATGTTTAGGGTAACTACTTTGCCAATGGATGGTTCAGCGCCAAAAGATGCTGCGGGTAATATTGATTATACAGAAGACTTTTTTGGAAAGAGTACCAACCTTACCGTAAGTGGACAGTTAGAAGGAGAATTAGGCGCTATGGCCTTCTCGGAAATCTACACTTTTGGACCAACTTTCAGGGCAGAGAATTCGAATACAACCCGCCACCTGGCTGAGTTCTGGATGATTGAGCCTGAAATGGCTTTTCATGATATTGAAGACAATATGAATTTGGCGGAAGAGTTTATTCAATACCTGATTCGTTATGCCATGGAGCATAATAAAGAAGACTTGGAATTCTTAGACCAGCGTTTGGCAGAAGAAGAAAAACAGAAGCCACAGAACGAACGCGCAGAAATGGGCTTGTTGGATAAATTGAATTTTGTCATCAGCAATCAATTTGAACGCATTACTTATACAGAAGCGATTCAAATTTTATTGGATAGCCCAGCGTATAAAAAGAAGAAGTTTAAGTACGATGTGAGTTGGGGAATTGATATGCAGAGCGAGCACGAACGCTACTTAGTAGAGAAGCACTTCAAAAAGCCCGTGATTGTAACAGGATATCCAGCAAAAATCAAAGCATTTTATATGCGATTGAATGATGGATGTGAGCCTGGTAAAGAAACCGTTGCAGCTATGGATATTTTAGCACCTGGAATTGGAGAAATTGTAGGTGGATCTCAAAGAGAAGAGCGTTTAGAAAAGCTAGAATCAAGAATGGCAGAAATGCATATTCCAGCGGAAGAAATGAGCTGGTATTTAGATACCCGTCGCTTCGGAACCGTACCACATGCGGGTTTTGGCCTGGGATTCGAAAGAATGGTACAATTTGTAACGGGTATGACCAATATCAGAGACGTGATTGCATTTGCAAGAACACCTAAGAATTGCGAATTCTAAAGAAAAATAATGGTGGATAATGCGTGAATAACCATTCCACTCCTTATATTTGCAACCCCGAAGGGGAAATATCTACGGAAGGTGCGGTAGCTCAGTCGGTAGAGCAAAGGACTGAAAATCCTTGTGTCGCCGGTTCGATCCCGGCCCACACCACAAAGACCTCAACAGCAATGTTGGGGTTTTTTATTGGGTTAATTGATATCTTGCAAAACAATGTGCTACTCAAAAAATCAATAATCCAATGAGGTATAAGTTAATATTGACAGCATTGCTAATAAATTATTGTGCATTCTTATACGCTCAAGTGTACTTAGGCATTGGCTATAAAGCTGGAGTAGTGAATGTTCAGGATAAAAATACTACTTATTCAAAAAAGATAACCCTTCTCTTAGTAACGGATGTTGTTGATAATTCACCTGCTCAAAAAGCAGGCATTCTCATTGGAGATTTACTTTGCTCTGTAAATAAAAAAGACATAGAGTCGGAAGATGATTTCAAGAAAAAGATTTCTGAATTCAATCCAAATGAAAAAGTTACTTTTTTAATTCAAAGAGAAAATACTAGCTTTTATAAAGAAGTAGTTTTACAAAGTACTCCTTCACCAGTTATTCAAAAGTCTAATCAAACTATTGAGAAAGATTATCCAAAGTGCGGATTAGAATTTAAACAAGAGGCAATAAAGATAGTAGGCAACTTGCTTTATCTTAATTTAAAATTCACCAACCGCTCCAAGAAATCTATTGACAATATTGAATTCACAGCAAATTTTTATAATATTTATAATGAGTTTATTGTGAGTAAAGATTATACTTGGGAAACTGGTATTCTCGTTAGTCCGATAAAGCCTAATACAAATTACAGCTATATTGAACCAGCGTACATCAATGATACCAAAACGGCAAAAAAATATACAATTAAGCTTAAGCGAGTACACTATACGGATGATACAATATGTATTTTTAATTAAAGTCCTGTGAGAATGGAAACAACCCCCCAATCCATTACAATAGAGCTTCAAACACTCTATTCAATCTACCAATCGTTACCACAGCCGACTTTCATTTGGAAGTATGAAAATGATGATTTTCATTTAGTAGGTTTTAACCAAGCAGCCAAAAACTTCGCAAGTAACCAACTTGATCAGTTAATTAATAAAAAGGCCAGTGAGTTATATAGTAATGACCAAGAAGTGATTCATGACTTACATAGTTGTTTAAAAGAAAAAACTTCTTTTCAAAAGGAAATTAATTACCATTTTAAAAGTAAGGATTCAGAAAAATATATTCATGTTCATTATGTATATGTAAATGATCAAATAGTCATTGTTCAACCTGAAGAAATTACGGAAAGAAAAAGATTGGAACAAATGCTCATTGCCAGTGAGAACAGATTCCATAGCCTTGCTGATAATTCTTTAGTTGGAACATTTATACTTAAAGATCATAGCTATACTTATATCAATAAAGAGTTTGCAAAAATATTTGGGTATACCGTAGATGAAATCATAGGGAAAGACCAGGACGATTTAATAGCTGAAGAAGACAAAAAGATTTTAAATCAGTACCTTATAAAAAGAAGAGAAGAAGAAAAATCAAGTTCTTGTGAATTAAAAGGAATACATAAAAATAATTCAATCATTGATATTGAGTTTTTTGGAACAATCAAAACCATCAATGGACAAGAAGCAATCTTAGGTGCTGTTTTAAATATTACTGAACGAAAAAAATCTGAGCGAAGGCTGTTAGAAGCCCAATCCGCTGCTAAAGTAGGGAGCTGGGAAACCGACTTATCTAATTTTACTGTGTATTGGTCAGATGAAACATTCTCTATTTTTGAAATAGATAAAAATATTTTTAAACCCACTCATAATTCCTTTTTAGATTTAGTTCACCCAGAAGATAGACAAAAAGTGGATGATGCTTTTAAGTCTTCTTTCACATCAGCAGCTTATGATACTATTCGACATAGAATCATAACCCCTAGTGGAAATATTAAATTTGTGGAAGAAAGATGGAAGGTTTCATTTAATACGAACAATGAACCCATAAGGGTTTTTGGTACTTGCCAAGATATTTCTGAAACGATTCAATATGAGGAAAAGTTGGCACTATCTTCATTAATAGTTAACTCATCACATGATGTAATTCTAAGTATTACTCTAGATGGCACCATTACATCATGGAATAAAGGTGCTGAAAAAGTGTTGGGCTATAGCAGTCAAGAGGCAATAGGCCAATCTATCTATATGCTAATTCCTCCAGAGCTCCATGATGAGGAAGTAAACATATCAGCAAGTATTAACGAAAAGAAAATTATTGACCGTTATGAAACAGTAAGAATAAAAAAAGACGGAACGATTGTGGATGTTTCACTTACTGTTTCTCCTATATTAAATGAGCGTGAAGAAGTAATTGGCGCTTCTAAAATTATGCGCGATATCTCTGAACAAAAAGCAAGTGAATATGAGAAAGCCCAAATGATGAACGATTTAATTCAACGTAATAAAGATCTTGAACAGTTTGCTTACATTGTTTCTCACAATCTTCGTGCACCAGTAGCGAATATAATCGGGGTGACCAATTTTATGAAAATGCCCGACATTCAACCAGAGGAAAATAATCAAATGGTCAGTGCTTTAAATAAATCTGTAGTGGCGTTGGATAATGTAATAAAAGACTTAAGCTTGATATTACAAATCAGAAGGGAAATAAATGAACAAAAAACCTTAATACGGTTTTCTGAAATCATGAATGAGATACAGCTTGCAATTGAAAATTTAATCAATAAAGAAGGTGTTGAATTTATTGTAGACTTTTCAGAAGTAGATGAAATCAACTCTATTAAATCTTATATCTATAGTATTTTTTATAATTTAATATCGAACAGCATTAAATACAAACAACTCCAAGTTCAACCAGTCATTAAAATAAAGTCTTCATTAATTGATAAACAAATAGTTCTTGTTTTCAAAGACAACGGCTTGGGAATTGATCTCAAAAAAAACAAGGATACCGTATTTGGTTTGTATAAGCGATTCCACACTCACACAGAGGGAAAAGGTATGGGACTATTCATGGTGAAAACACAAATAGAGACACTGGGTGGAAAAATCAGTATCAGAAGTGAGCCCAATAGGGGAACTGAATTTAAAATTGAACTTCCAGTATAATCAACTTTTACTTCATCATTAAATGATTGATCTTATTAGCTTTATTTTTCTAAGCCAATGAGAAATCAAGAGTGAAATCATTATTCCTCCAACGGTTACTAATGCGAATTTAATATTTACATTGATGTTTATATCTAATAGTGCTGCTTGTAATCCAATTACTACCAATACATGAAACAGGTATATTCCAAATGCATTATCAGAAAGAAGCTGTATGACCTTATTATTCTTATTGGCATAGTGGCGAAAAACAGTTAGCATGCTCATACTGATTCCTACACATAATAAGGATTCAATGAAAGATTCGGTTAGCCAAAAGTCTTTAATATTTTCAGGTAGGTAATCGTTTGTGAAATAGGAAAGGATGGCAATGATAAAAAAGTGCATCCCTGTTTTTATTTTAAACGATTCGAGCCACTGGTTATGATTAAACAGTGTTCCAATAATAAATAAACTAAAGTATTGAGGAATATGGGCAACCTCCACCGGTATAATCCATGTTTTCCAAGTGTCAATTGGGTAATACAATCTTACCAATGCGGAAATAATAGTCAGCCCAATTATATAAATAAATATATAATATTGTTTAAACGGAATGTTTTTGGGTGAATCATTGTTTTGTTTAAAAGCAAGTATATAAATTATTGAGTAAACCAATAAGGATGCAACAAACCATAAATGACCTGTTGCTATGGGCGGTTTATTAAAGTAGGTTTCAATGAAAACTTCTAAAATGTTTTTTCCAGATTGATCTCCAATAAAATTGAAAGGCAAAAACACAAAGAATGTAAAAAATATCAAAGGAATACCTAGTCTTACCAATCGATCCTGAATAAATTGAGCGGTTGTCTTTCTTTTCAAACTGAATACCATAAAGTATCCTGAAATAAAAAAATACAATCCCATCATATAAGAGGCATTAATAAAAAAGAAATTCCCAAGCCAGTCTGCTTTTGATGAATCCGAAAAAACCCACACCCCTCCAGTTGGTCCATAAGCTTGTCCTGCATGATGGGCAACAACTAGGCAAGTAAGAAATACCTTGATTACATCTACGTAGAGAATTCTGTTTGTTTTCATTGTATAAATTAATTTCAAATTAATCCATTTTTACTGTTTAAGTAGGAACCAATTGCCCATTTTCATGTTATATACAAGTGCAAAACCGCCAACTAATCAATCTTGTCTGGTTAAAAAGAGACCTTAGAACCCAGGACCATGCTCCTCTTCAGGCTGCAGAGCAATCGGGCTTGCCTTATTTGATTGTATATCTGTTTGAGCCTTCTATAATACAATATCCAGATACAAGTATTCGACATTTACAATTCCAGTTTCATGCTATTTTGGCGATGAACCAGAAACTTGCTCTTTACAATAGATGCGTTAATATTTTTTATACAGAAGCACTAGAAGCTTTTCAAGAGATAGCTGAGCAATACAATATTCAAAATATTTATAGCTATCAAGAATCTGGAACACAAATAACCTACGATAGAGATAAATCAGTTGCTCAATTTTGTTCAAGCCAACACATTCATTGGAAGCAATTTCAAAGAGATGGAATTATTAGGGGAATCAAAAACAGAAAGGATTGGGATAAAAAATGGTATGCCACTATGCATGCTTTCATTATTCAAAATGAATACAGCAATAATGCATTAGTCAATTTTGAAACTCAATACCAACTACCTCATGACTTTAAAGAAAAGCTTGAAAATTATTCTACGGCTTTTCAACCAGCAGGAGAAGATAATGCGCATAGGTATCTACATTCATTTATAAATGAAAGAGCAGCTAATTATAGCAGACATATCAGCAAGCCTTTTGAAAGTAGAAAAAGTTGTTCTCGTCTTTCCCCCTATATCAGTTGGGGGAATCTCAGTATTAAACAAGCGTATCAAGTATTGAACGAAGCGCAAAAGATTTCAAATTTTAAAGGGCCCATAAAAAATGCCATCACAAGGTTAAAATGGCACTGTCATTTTATTCAAAAATTTGAAGTAGAAGGAAGCTATGAATTTAAATGTATAAATAAAGGATACGAGTTACTAGAGCATCCCCAAAACGAATCGTTTATAAAAGCTTGGGAAGAAAGCAAAACAGGCTTCCCATTAGTAGATGCTTGTATGCGTTGTTTAATTGCAACTGGTTGGATCAATTTCCGCATGCGGGCCATGTTGGTTTCATTTTTTTGTCATCATCTCTATCAAGACTGGCGATTAGGTGTTCACCATTTAGCACAGCTATTTTTAGATTATGAGCCAGGTATTCATTATCCGCAATTTCAAATGCAGGCGGGTACTACTGGTGTAAATACTGTTCGAATCTATAACCCAATTAAGCAATCCAGCGATCATGATCCCAAAGGAAATTTTATAAAACAATGGATTCCTGAATTACAAAATGTACCCACAGCCTTTATTCATGAGCCACATACGATGAGCTTAATGGAGCAGCAAATTTGTAATACCATCATTGGCAAAGATTATCCATTTCCTTTGGTGAATGCTACGGAAGCGGGTAGAGCAGCAAGAGATAAAATTTGGAGTCATCGAAATCACGCAGCTGTTAAAAAAGAAAACACAAGAATTTTATTTACCCATACAAGAAATAATCAAATTGAATTTAAGGGTTAAAAAGAGTCAATAGCTGAACAAAAACGACCAAACAGATTTTTCTGTTTTCCTTTAGTTTAGACAATTCAATTTTCATTCTTAATAAATTATTATGAATAAGTTTTTTAGGATACTTGGATTGGCTAGTATTTTACCTATGATAGTTACAGCACAACAACCACCTTCATTAGATAAATTAAAATCTACTTCCGCAGTTAGAAAAGATGAGTCCTCACCTATTTCAATCAATCAACCACTGCGATTCAATGCAGAATCGACCAGTGTTGAACAAACTCAATTTGGCAATAAAAAATCAGCGCAATTAATTACCAGTTTTGAAGGCTTGGGTGAGAGCTTTGTTGGTCCGCAAGGAACAGCGGTGTTAAGAAATCCTTCAGATAATTCTTTGGCTGTAGGCCTTGATCATATTGTTCAGATTGTGAATTCTCGAATGGCTATCTTTTCTAAGAAAGGAAAAACATTTGGTGAATCTGGTCTAGCACTTTATGGCCCAGTTGAAACTCGAAATGTTTTCAAGGGTTTTGGAGGACCCTGTGAAAATATGAACAATGGGGATGCCGTTGTTCGATATGATCAATTGGCGGATAGATGGTTGATTGTAATGCCCACTTTTCGTAAAGGAATTTCTAGAAATGTAGACACAACTACTAAGCAACGTATTGTACTTCCTCAACCGGGTGATGCGGTTACACTATTTCAACCGCCTCCATCAAAAGAAACGCCTGCACCCATCAATGGTCCGCGTCCTGCAGCGCCAAGACCACCAGCGGATGGAACTTTTTGTATGTGCTATGCAATCAGTACCAGCCCTGATCCTTTAGGATCATATTATCGTTATGAATTTGAACGAGAATTATTTCCTGACTATCCTAGACCAACTGTTTGGCCTGATGGATATTATACCACAACCAGTACAGGTGATGATGTGATTGAAAGACATGCATACGTTGTTGATCGAAATAAAATGTTGAAAGGACAGGATGCGAAAGAGCAATCATTTATTATTAAAGATGTCAACTTTATCATTAATGCAGACCTTGATGGTAAACAATTACCAACAGCAGGGGCACCCAGCATAATGATGGCAACCGGTGGAAGCCAGCTCAAAAATATTTTGGAAGACGATGGTATCTATGTATGGAAATACAAAGTGGATTGGAATAATTTTTCTAATACTAAAATAGAAGGGCCAGTCAAAATTCCGGTTGCGCCCTATCAATATATGGGGGGAGGACAGCTGACTAAAGCGGTACCTCAACCTGGAACCGATATGCGTTTAGACGCACAAGGAGACAAGTTGATGGCACGATTGGTTTATAGAAGAATTGGTAATCGTGAATCTGTTGTGGGGGTACATTCTGTAAATACAGCAGTAGGTGGTGGTGGAGTCAGATGGTATGAGTTTGTTGTAAACAAAGACCGGTCTGTGCAATTATTTCAACAAGGCACTTATGCACCCGATAGTAATTTTCGTTGGATGGCTAGTGCAGCAATTGATAAATATGGCAATATTGGTATTGGCTATTCTTTTGGCGGAAAAAATGATTTTCCTGGTCAACGTTTTGCAGGCAGACATTTTGGTGATCCCAAGGGCAAACTTACTTTGAATGAAACGGTTCTTGTTAACGGTGAAGCGGCTCAAACCAATACTTTGAGATGGGAAGATTATACCCAAACCGCCATTGACCCTAGTGATGACGAAACCATTTGGTATGTAGGGGATTATTTAAAGAAAGGGGCAAAGAATTATTCAACTAGAATTGGTGCGTATAAGTTGGGAAAAAAATAATACATCATTAAAATACCCCACACTTATACTTTAATAAACTCTTGTCTTTATTTAATGTGTAGTATAAAGAGACTTCATTGGAGTATCGCAATTGCCCTGCAGTAATTCGGTTGCTGAAGCTCATATCATTGGTATATCCCAGTCTCCAATAATTCCATTCTATTCCTATATAAGGAATAATACTTTGATCGGTCCTATACCAGGCACCCAAATACAATTCCACATAAGAACGCAATGCATCTTTAATATAATGACTGTAAGCACCCCCAATCAATAACTGGTTAAAAGTTTGTTGTTGTTGTAAATGAAAACTTGCATGAAAAGTTCCAGCGTATCCAACAGGGCTCATCATACCTCCATGTATTGATTTGCGCAATGCTGCAATAGTGGTATTACTGCTGAATTCTTTTTGTGATTGAAGTAAATTAAAAAGGGATGCACCAATATAATAATGATGTTCACTAGTTGGCGCATATTGAAATAGTATTCCAGTATTAATATCTATAGAAGATTTGCTTAGATTATTATTTAATAAAAGATCTCCACTAGGAAGAACAAAGCCACCCGGTGTAAGCTGGTCTTCAAACTGCGCATTTGCAGTATTGAATCTTCGATTGCTGTAATTGCTTTGGAAGCCAAGGGTAATGGATCTTTTTTGTTCATCGTCTAAACCCTTCATATACGATAATGAAATGCCTAGATTATTTTGAGTAATAATTTTATTGCCAGTTTGATCAGACAATAATAATACACCCATGCTCAGTCGATCAATCGATTTAATTTTATTGGCCAATAAATTAAAATCAACTGAAACAGTTTTAGTGTTGTATGCATTGTTATAGTCTGCATTTTGAGAACGAATATTACTCACCGCTCTCATGGTTCCATTAAAGTTTCCTGTTAGTGCTGGGTTAAGGGTTAATGGCGAAGAAAAAAATTGAGAAAAGCTGGGATCTTGTGCTTTCAACAAATTGCTCGATGTTACCACTAACAGGATTGCCAGCAAAGAAGTAGTTAAAGTAGATTTCAGTTGCTGTTGCATCATCTTAGTAGCGTAATATTTCCTTTATATGTTTCTGTAGTACCATCTGAAAGCAACACGATTAATTGGTAGATATAGGTTCCTGCTTCTGCTGGTTTTCCATTGTGGGTTCCATTCCATCCATCTAAATAGCTATTGGGTAAAGTGCTCGATTTATTAAATACTGTTGCTCCCCATCTATTCATGATTCTAAATAATTTTACCTGCGTTACTTCTTTACCAGCTATTACATAAAAATAATCGTTCTTTCCATCTCCATTAGGAGTAAATACATTGGGTAAGGAAATATGAGATAAATAATAAGCGTTTACAGGAATAGAAGCAGTGTCTATGCAACCATATTGACTATTTGCGATGGCAGAAATAATGGTGGAAGAATTCGTTTTAAGAATGGGCGTAAAACAATTGGTACAACTAAATGCATAGCTGGGCGTCCATAAAATGGAAGTGACTGCTTCCCCCAATTGTAATATGGACAAAGGATACGGATCACCTCTTGGAATAGCCAATTGAGTGATGGGTAAGTCAATGGCAAATATTTTATAAGGAGCAGCAATATTGTTGTTGTTGGTTTGCTCTTCGTAAATAGCCAAGTCAGGATTTATGTACAGATAAACATTATTGGCATTTTTTCTTGCAAAGGAATGACTAATTGTAGCACAACCATTGGTGAAAATAGTAGATGCAGGAACAATTACTTCATACAACAATTTAGCACTAGGCTCTGTTTTAAGTGTATCAAAATATTGCACTTTAATTGACTTGGTTAATTGTTCATATCCATTTAATAAACAGAGTTGACTGCTAACGAAAACACTATCATTGTTCTTATAACAAAATATTTTTTGATCACTAACAACTAAGTCATTTGGAAAAATATTTATGGTAGCCGTAGCAGAATCTTCACAACCATACTGCGTTATTGTTTTGACTTTTAAATAAGTGGTATCCACTATTTTCATAGATGGAGTTATACAGTTGTTACAACTAAAGCTTCCTTTATTACTGGTCCAAAGGATAGAATTTACTGGGTCTGGCGCATAATTTAATCTAAAACTTTGTGTACTATTCACCAATACAGTCGTGTCTTTTGGTGTGATACTTCGGGTGGGTTGAAACAAAAACCTTCTTGTATAGTTATTGGCCTTACTAATTTCGTTTAAAGTGTTTTCTGGGTCTAAAATTAAGTAGATCGAATCTTGTCTATTTCTATCCACTTTTACAATATGCGTATAAATAGCAGAGCAATTACCTAGTATATCTGTTGGGGTTTTAAAAAGACTATCCAATTCTTTTCTTCCTGGAACTGAAGTGTCTTTGTCATAGAATCGAACAATTGTGCCAGTGGGTATGGTGTCTACTCCTGCATTGATGATACCAAAAACCAATCTGATTGAATCATTTTTATAGCAATTGGCTGAATAAAGAACCAGTGAAGCATCACTGGTTGCTTCAACAACATTTAATGTAAATCGCTCTGAGCTTGCATTACAAGAACCCTTAGATGCATTTAGCCAGATACTATAAGTACCAGCGGTTGGAAAAGAGTAAAGCAAATCAACCGAAGTGCTGATCAATTGTTGAACACCTGTTGTATTATTTCTGATATACCATTCATAACTATCCGCATTTTGCGAATAATTTTTAAATGTTACCGTGTCTTCATAAATACCATTCTTAGAAGCAACGATTCTTTTATCGGGCGAAAACCGGGCTACTGTTCCGCAGCTTACCATTATTTGTGTGTAGTAACTACTATTACATGTACCTCCTGCATTAAATGCTTTTAGTTTTACTGCATAAGTTCCAGCGCTAGAAAAAAGATGATTGAGATTAGTGCCCGACCCTACTAATGTCTCTACCCCTGTTGCGGTGTTTTTAATCCACCATTCATAATTACTCGCACCAATAGAACGGTTGGTAAATTCTACCGAAGTACCAATCAAAGGAAATGGATTGGCGGTTACTTCATACAGCGCATTAATATTATCGGCACAAACCGGAGTAGCGCCATCACTTACCAATAAACTCCCTCCGTTAAATACTGCTAAAAAAGCACGCATGCGCTCTCCTTGACCAGGAGTAAAAACAGTTGGGCAACTGGTTCCATAATCCATAAAGTTCGAGATATTGTCTCGCATGTCTACAGTGAATGGACCTGAAAGGGTATCTGTACCACATGAATTTTCTGGATTGTTGCAAGGGGAGCCTTGCGTACTTCGGTCGGGTGGTGTATCACAAACCCGATCACCATCTGTGGTACAATCGTTATTTACACAATTGGTTCCCTGAAACGTATGTAATAAAGACAAGTAATGTCCCATTTCATGTGCTATAATAGAAGTCACTAACCCTGCAACAACCATTCCACCTCCTGCTGATGCATAACCACCATAAGCCACCCTGGTCCATTGTCCACATTCAAATAAACTCGGTTGAATTTCTCCGTTGATTTTTTTTACTACCCAAATATTGGCATACTTAGAAGGATCCCATTTGATTTGGTTCTTCATGGCAGCATCTTCTAGGTCTACATCTACTGTATCATAGAAAGATTTGATTCGATTGATGCCATTTGATTTTTCACCAGTGGGCGTTCTTTGAGCTAACTTAAATTGTATGCGTGTATCTGCACCTAAAGTATCCACTCCATACGCACCTTGGTGTGCAAATGCTTTGTTTAAATCATCAAGAGCCGCCTGTACCATAGCATCGGTTGTAGCAAATGGATTTTCATCTATGATATGAAATACAACCGGTATATAAACAGTTGCAGGTAAAGGCGTTGAATTAGATTTTATGGTTCCGCTTGATTGATTGCGAATACTACCCTTTGAAAAAGCGGTTTGTCTTGTTTTTAAAATTTGGGATCGAATGGCAATATTCAATTTTTCTTCTTCAGCTTGAAAATACTTGGCCTTAGTAGAATCCGCTCTTCCCGTATCATAACCACAAAATACTTGGGCTTCTGAAGCAATACTAATTAACCAAGTAAAAAAGACCAATAATATGTACCAAGGTTTTTTCATCAAGAGGGGATTCTAAGGTAATTATTTTAAAGATGCTAATGTAACTGAGTTTGCAGCCTTGAAAATTATTTTGATACGCTATTATTCATTTCAACGAATTAAATTTAGCTCATGAAAAATACAGTTGTC
>CALRUG020000036.1:0-22606 GCA_943371295.1 Synechococcus sp. UW140
ACAAAAAATCCAGTTAGAAATATTTTAATGGGTGTATTCAGGCCCTTAACTAAAGACAGAATTTGGATTTCAACATCCGCAATTCCTACATTAGATCAGTTTGGCTGCCTTAAGCATGTAATAGTAACGTTTAGTGAAGTAAGTGAGCTAAAAAGAAAAGAATTACAACTAAAAGAAACCAATCGTATGGTAAAAGGAATTTTAGATTCTTCTTACGATATGATTATTGTTTATAATGAAAAAGGCGAAAAACTTTTTTTGAGTAACTCAGTAGCTGAAATTCTAGGGCATCCGCTTGAAACCCTATATACACTTCCAGCATTTTCTTCTGTAATTGAGGAAGATGCTAAACGAACACAGCTAGCATTAGAGGAATTAAAAATTAAGGGTACCATTAAATATTTTGAAAATAGATTGGTTAATGCTAGTAGCGAAATACTTGATTTTTCCTGGTCAGGAAAATGGGATGCAAATTTAAAATACATCTATCTGATTGGCAAGAATATAACTAATCAAAAAAAGAACCAGACGGAATTATTAAAATCTAAGCGACTTTTTAAATTTACTACAGAGGTAAATGATTTAATATTAAATGCTAAACAGCCACTTGATTTGTACAACGGATTTTGTGAAATTGCAGTAAACACAGGTGGATTTGAGTTTGCTTTTGTGGGCTTGCGTGATGATAGTAATGAGACTATTGTGCCATATAGGTATGCTGGTAAGGAACTGGGATATCTTGATTATTTCAGGAAACATATTTCTATTAAAAATATTGCTGAAGGGAACGGGCCATCTGGAAGAACCATCAGAGATGGTAAATTATATTATTGTAATGATATAGCCAATGACCCTGCTATGGTGGTATGGCGAGATGAAGCTTTAAAACGTGGCTTTAAATCTTCACTAACTATGCCTGTTAGAGTAGATAATTATACGATTGCTCAAATAGCAATTTATGCAAACAAAGCCAATTTTTTTACCAATGAAGAATTGGAGTTAATGAATCGTGTAAATGAGAACATTAATTATGCAATGAACAATTTTGCAATTGCAGTTAAACATGAAACTGCTCAAAATCAATTAATGAAATTGTCTCAAGCTATTGAGGAAAGCACTTCCTCTATCATGATTACCGACGTCAATGGTATTTTTGAATATGTGAATCCAGCATTTTGTAAAGCATCGGGGTTTTCGGCTGATGAATTAAAAGGAATTAAATCAAATATCCTTAAATCTGGGTATACAGCTGAAGAAGAATATGCAACTCTTTGGAAAAAAATATCCAATAAAGAATCATGGGCTGGTGAATTTTGTAATAGAAGAAAAGATGGAGGTCTTTATTGGGTTAAAGCTTATATCAGCCCCGTAGTTAATAATATAGGCGTAATCACTAATTATATTGGAGTAGAGGAAGATATTACCCAACAAAAAGAAACGCTTTCCTCTTTAGAAAATAAAAATAAACAATTAGCACAAATTGCTTGGGAGCAGTCTCATTTGGTAAGAGCTCCTTTAGCTAGAATTTTGGGGATTGTAAATCTTTTAAAACATGAATTCATTCAAATGGATGATAAAGAAAATTTTATACATCACTTGCAAAATTCTGCTGAAGAATTAGATGCTGTAATTAAGTCGATCGTGTTTAAAACCAATGAGTAAAGAGTTCTTTTTCAATTGACGAATTATTATAATAACATTACTTATAGAATATCCTAACTTTATAATAAATAAAAAGGATGGAAAAGAGCAATTTTACAAGTGACTTAGAGCAAGACTTTATGTTACTTTTTGAGAATGTTGCTCAAGGAGTTATTTACCTAAATAAAGATGGAAAAATTGAAGAGGCAAATCCTGCAGCTATAGATCTTTTAGGTTTGTCACATGATCAAATAATTGGAGTAGAATCCATTGATGAGCGATGGGAAACCATTCGGCCAGATTTTTCAGTTTTTCCCGGAAAAGAACATCCAGCAATAGTTGCATTAAACACAGGTAAGCCTGTATTTAATACTGTAATGGGTGTAAAGCATGCTGTTAAGAAAAAATATGTTTGGATTTTAATTAATGCAGTTCCTGAATTTAAACAAGAAGAATCTACTCCATACCGGGTCTTTACAACGTTTACCGATATAACTGATCAAATTGAATTAGAGTCTAAACTAAGACAGCGAAACAAATTATTGCATTTAGTTTCCAATATTTCTCAGCAGTTCATTAATATTCCTTTAAATCATTTAGAGCAAGAAATTAATCGTGCTATAAAAGAAATTGGTGAGTTTTCAAAAGCAGATCGATTAGCCATTTATGACTATGATTTTAAAAACGGCATGGCATATTATTCTTATGAATGGTGTGCCAAAGGTATTGAATCAAAGAAAGAGGAGTTGGCTACAATTCCATTAAATGCATTTACTTCCTGGATTGAAATCTTGCAAAAAGGAAATCCAATTAATATCCCCAATTCAGATCAATTAGAACCTAATAGCCCAATTCGTATTTTATTAGATGCTGGAAAAGTAATCAGTTTATTAGCAATACCATTAATGGATGGAGATATATGTATAGGCGTAATAGGTTTAGAGTCTGTTAATCGACCACATTATTTTACCACCGTTGAACAAGATCTCTTAGGAATTTTTGCCGAGTTACTAGTGAATGTAAAGAACAGAATAGCTAATGAATTAACAATTAAAGAGAGTGAGATAAAGTACAGAGAAATTACAGAGAATATGTCTGATATGGTTTGGGCCATGGACTTAAATTTCAAAGTAACTTTTTGCAGTGCATCCATTATTAAAATCTTTGGATTTACCGCCGAGGAATTTCTGAATCTTGAATATGATCAAATTTATCCAACTGATACCATTCAAAAAATTCAATCCCTTTTAGGTGAAATAAATGAATGTAGAATTAACCACTCGATTACGTCTAATATGAGTTGGACAATTGAAGGTGATTCATTTAAAAAAGATGGAACAAATGCGTGGTTCAGAACAGAAATAAAACCACATTTTTCTGAAGAAGGTATTTTGAAAGGCTATATTGCAACAACTCGAGACGAAACAATCCGCAAAAAAGCAGATGATGAATTACGAAAATCAAGGTATGAGTTAGGAGAAAGGTTGAAAGAACAGAAATGTGTTTATGATATTTCAATTTTAAGTCAAAATGAAGAGTTTACACCAGCCCAATATTTTAGTGAAATATGTAAAATCATTCCTTTAGGTTTTCAAGACATAAATAATTCTTGTATTCATATTAATTATGAAGGGGTTGATTATTATTCGCCCAATTTTACTACTACTGATAATTTTCAACAATTCGATATCAACATCGCTCTAAAGAATCTTGGGTTCATCCGAATATACCTTCCTCTGCAATTAGCTTTTCTTAAAGAAGAAATAGTAATGATGAATACCATTATTGGTATCATTGAAAATTATAAACAGGTTAAACAATCAAAGCGTCAAATCATTGTTTCTGAGCAAAAATTTAGAATTATAGCTAATAATACATATAACTGGGAATTCTGGGAAGCGCCGGATGGACATTTTATTTATCATTCTCCTTCTTGTGTAAGAGTGACTGGATATTTAGCAGAGGAATTAATTAGTGACGATAAAGTTCTGCAAAAGTTGATACACCCAGATGACCAAGGAATATATCTTGAACATAAAAACCAAGTATCTATACATAAACACGCTGAAAAATTTTTATTTAGAATCATCAATAAAAGTGGCGAAACCCGAATTATTGAACAGGTTTGTCAGCCTGTTTTTAGTGACGATGGAAAATACTTGGGTACTAGGGGAACGAATTTGGATGTTACCGAAAGCAAAGAAGCTGAAAAAGCTTTGCTAGAAAGCCAAGAGATGTACAAAAGTTTAATTGAAAGTTCTGATGCTTCCATAATCATGTTAGATGTAGATGGAAAATTCTTGTATGTAAATGAAATTGCAGCAAAAACTTTTGGAAAAAATCCTTCTGAATTCTTAGAAAGTGATTTTAATATAAAAGACTTAGCTAGTCCTGATATTGCCAGTCAAAATATGGCAGATATTGAGCAAGTATTTTTCAGCAAAAAAGGAATTATTAAAGAAAGTAAGAGATTAATTAATGGGAATTTAATATGGTTCAGAAGTAGTATACAACCTGTTCGTGATTCAAATGGAAATGTATATGCAGTTTTAGTTAATGCAACCAATATTACAGAGCAAAAACTTTCTGAAGAAAAAGTTAAGCTAAGTGAACTAAAGTATCGAACACTTTTTGCGGAGTCCCCAGACGGTTTTTTAATTGTGAAGGAAGGTATTTTTATTGACTGTAATAAAGCTAGTGAATTAATTCTTGGTGCTACAAAAGAGTATATTATAGGTAAAAAGCCAACAGATATTTCCCCTACCTATCAACCAAACGGAAGACTATCTGAAGAGCTTGTTAAAGAAGTAATTGAAGTAGCTATTTCAAAAGGAAACACACAATTTGAATGGACACATTTAAAAGTTGATGGTACTCCTGTAATTGTAGACATTAAGCTCTCCGTAGTTAATGCAAATGGAGAAAATTTACTTTTTACAACATGGAGAGATGTAACTACTCAAAGAGAAGCTGAACTGCTTATTAAGAAATTGCAAAGCGCAGTTGAGCAAAGCCCCATAAGTGTTTTTATAACAGATATTGATGGAAATATTGAATATGTAAATCCATTTACACTTAGTGTAACTGGTTATTCTTATGAAGAGCTGATTGGTCAAAATCCAAGGCTTTTAAAATCTGGTTTTACTAATCCTAAAGTGTACGATGAATTATGGAAGACCATTACCAATGGTTTTGTATGGCGTGGTGTTTTAAATAATCGACGAAAAAATGGATCATTATACTGGGAGTCAACTACAATCACTCCTATAATAAATGAAGTAGGAACAATTACTAGTTTTATTGCAATTAAAGAAGACATAACAGAAAGAATTAAGATTGAGCACGAGATTAAGCAACTCAATGTTAACCTTGAAAAGAAAATTGCTGATCGTACCATTGAATTACAAAATAGTAATAGTGAGTTAACAAAAGCAAAAATTGAAGCAGAGGAAGCTAATCATGCTAAGAGTGAATTTTTGTCTAGAATGAGTCATGAGCTAAGAACGCCAATGAATGCTATTTTGGGCTTTGCACAGCTGCTTGAGATGGGGTCGTTAGATGCAAAACAAGAAAAAGCCGTTCATCATATTTTGAACAGCGGAAAGCATTTATTGAACTTAATAAATGAAGTACTAGAAATATCTAGAATTGAAGCAGGTAAAGTTTCCATATCGGTAGAAGCCGTAAAACTCAATAATATATTTAGAGATGTGATTGAAACATTAACACCAACGGCTGAAGCATATGGAGTAAAATTGATTAATGAATTGGAAGATAAAGCAGATATTTTTATAAGTGCTGATAAGCAACGGATAAAACAAGTCTTACTTAATTTATTAAACAATGCCATTAAATACAATAAAAAACAAGGATGGGTAAAATTGTTTGTAACTGAAATTAGTAATGATACTAAATCAAATATCCGAATATGCGTATCGGATAATGGTCCGGGCATTGAAGCCAATAATATTAAAAAACTATTTACTCCATTTGAACGATTAGGAGCAGAAAACAGCGCTGTAGAAGGAACCGGATTGGGTTTATCTGTGGTTCAGCAATATGCTTCATTGATGGGCGGCACTAGTGGTGTGGAAAGTAGACTAAACGAAGGAAGTACATTCTGGGTAGAACTTCCTAAAACAAGCTCTGTTGTAGAAGCCCTAAATGTTCATGCTCAATTAGAGCAACTCCCCGTTAAAGAAAAGAATATTGAGGAAGCTGTTGTTTTATACATTGAAGACAACAGTTCAAATATTGAATTGGTAAGCCAAATTTTACTAGCAAAGCGCCCTACTATAAAATTAGTTACTGCAGTATACGGTAAACAAACCTTAAAGCTTGCACTAGAACATAAGCCTAATCTGATATTATTAGATTTAAACCTACCTGATATACATGGATCTGAAGTATTTGAAATACTAAAGCTACATGAAACAGCTAGGCAAATTCCTGTGATAGTAGTAAGCGCAGATGC
Source organism: Synechococcus sp. UW140 (assembly GCA_943371295.1). GTDB lineage: Bacteria > Bacteroidota > Bacteroidia > Chitinophagales > Chitinophagaceae > Sediminibacterium. Next base: position 6,116 of record CALRUG020000036.1, read on the forward strand.
CATGCCTGCTCAGGTAAATAAATTATTGCAAGCAGGTGTAAAGCAATATTTAACCAAGCCTTTTGATGTACCTGCTTTTTTAAAGATTATTGATCAATACACAGTCCATTAGCAAAAAAATATGCTTAACTAATGAAGCTAGACTGTTTAGTATAATGATTGTTAGGTGCATATATATACAGTAGAGATGCACCTTTGATGGTTTGTATAATATCTTGAACTTGGTTTTGAGGAACAGCCGGACATCCAAGGCTTCTTCCGATGTAACCCTGCTTATGAATTAGTTGATCATTTACATAGTCTGCACCATGCATTACAATTGCTCTTTGTTTAGCTTTATCATTGATACCCGATTCTATGCCAGTTAATTGCAAAGACATACCATGTTTACCTTTATATATTTCACCAGTAATGTAAAAACCTAAACTAGATTGATAGGAATTATTTTTATTAGAAAAATTCTTTGCAAAAAGAACACCCGAGTTACGGCCATGTGCAACTAATGTATTTAATACTAATTCCATTTTTTGCATATCGATAATAAATAATCTTTTTTCGGAACTAGGTTTACTGAAGTCTGCAATCGTTAAGTAGCGTTGGTTCATTAATTGACCAGCTTGCTTTAGTTTTTCATAGCCTTTAATGGCATGCTGAACAGCTAATTGATTGATATTAAACTTGTCTGAAAGAAACTCAATATTTGTTATAAATGATAAAGCCTTGCTCTCAAACGTTTTATTAAAAGCTTGGGTGGATAAACTAATTAAAAATAGTATTACAAGGATGGGTTTTTTCATAGTTAGGGGGGTACTAATGAATTGGTTAGCAGCATAAAAAATGCCGACTTGCAAAACTAGACAGTTCTGTCTCAAATAAACCCTAAAAACTGTTAAAATGGCTACTTATATATTGGCTTGAGCACTTTTGGCAGAAATTTCCCTTACAGTTTTATCTATTTCATTGGCCGATGTAACTACAATATCCATAATTTCCTCTTGCGTAACCCCAGCATCATCTTTTATTTCTAATAATGAAATAGCGCCCATCATTCTGGCTAAGGGTGCTCTAACTACATGCGATTGTATCCAAGAAATTTCACGTAAAGCTTTGTTTTGTAATTCTATTGCTTCGAGATTTTTTTCTAGCTCTAGCGTTCTCTCCTTTACTTTTTCTTCTAGTATTGCATTCTGGTTGGTCAATTGCGACAATAAATAAACTGTATAAAGTAAATTTTTAATTCTTAAATCTACCTCAGTTAAATCAAATGGTTTGGTAAGAAAATCGCTTGCACCACCCGATAACGCTTTCTTTTTAGATTCGGGTGTTATATCTGCAGTTAAAACAAGTATTCGCATCAAAGGAAATGCAGATGGAGTTTTTTTTAATTCTTCCATAATATCAAATCCAGAAACCTGGGGCATCATCAGGTCTAATAAAATCAACTCAGGGTTAAAATCTTTAATGGTTAATATAGCTTGAGTTGAATCACTAATTGACTTAACATTAGTGTATCCCTTCATCATGAGTAGATTTTCCAGGACCTCAATATTGGCCAAGGTATCATCTACTATAAGTATTCTGGCGTCTTTTAAATCTTCTTTCATAAATTATTTATTATTTCATCTACTGCTTCTAGGAATGATTTTATTTCTATAGGTTTTGTTAAGTAGTTTTTTGCACCTAGTGCTTTTAAATTACTTATTTGGTTGGGCATTGCATCCGCACTGATAACAATCACTGGTATATTTTTTGTGATTTCATTTGCTTTTAATTCAACTAAAATATCTTTGCCATGTTTATCTGGCAAATTTAAATCTAATAAAATCATGCTTGGTTTTACTTCAACGGCTTTTTCTAAAGCACCGTTACCCTGCATATGAATAACCAAATTGATGCCTTTCCTTTTCGATTCCATTATTTCTTGAACCAATTCAATATTAGGCATATTGTCTTCAATGTAAAGAATGGTACCATTTTGATTGTGCAACACTGCATGATGACTGAGTGAAGCTTCTTTTTGAATCTTGTCTAAATGATTTTCACATTGTTGAAGTTCAATCCAAAAAGTACTTCCTTCTCCTGGCTTACTCTTTACGCCAACTTTGCCTCCCATCAAGTCTATTAATTGTTTTACAACTGCTAAACCTAAACCAGTTCCCTCTACATTGGTTTTTTCAGCACCTATTCTTTCAAATGGAATAAATATTCTCTCTATATCTTTTTCATCAATTCCCCATCCTGTATCGGTAACAGAAATTCTAATTGGGGTATATCCATCTTCAGATATTGGTTTGATATCAACTGTTATATTAACTTCACCACCTTCACTATTGTATTTAATGGCATTATTGGTTAAATTAATTAATACCTGCTTCAATCTTTGTCTATCAGCCATTACATAAGTTGGGGTAGTATCATTTAATTGACACTTAATACTGATGTTTTTTTGATTGGCTGAAAATTCTAAACTGTCTTTAATTTCATTAATTACATCATACACTTCTATGGGTTCAACTGAAATACTAATTCTTCCTGATTCAATTCTTGAAATATCTAGTACTTCGTTAATCAAGTTCAGCAAATGTTTTCCGCTGTCTAAAATATGTTGAACCCCTTTTTCTTGAACAGGAGTGAGTTCACTCATTTGTAAAAGTTGACCAAATCCAAGAATAGAGTTCATGGGTGTTCTTAATTCATGACTCATTTTAGATAAGAAATCAATCTTTGCTTGATTGGCTTTTTGAGCTTCTTTATTGGCATTCATTAAAGAGTGATTGGCATTTTCAATATCAATTGTTCGCTCTTTAATTTTTTCTTCTAAATGTAAATTCAATTCTTGTAGTTCATCTTGAATTCTTTTTCGTTCGGTAATATCTTCCTTGATGGCGATATAGTGGGTAATTTCTCCTTCATCATTTAATATTGGTCCTATAGTTGCTTGTTCCCAATACATAGTTCCATCTTTTTTTCTATTATGAAAAACCCCTTTCCATTCTTTTCCATGTGTGATATTACCCCATAAATGCTGATATTCTTCTAAAGTTGTTTCTCCCGATTTTAACACTTTGGGATTTTTTCCTAATAGCTCTTCTTGTGTGTAACCTGTAGTATGTAATGTATAAGGATTGGCATATTCAATATTGCCTTCTAAATTGGTGATCACCACAGTTAGAGGGATCTGTTCCACCGCTCTTGACAACTTCCTTACTTTTTCTTCTGCAATTCTTTTATCTGTAATATCAATACCCATGCACTGCATTTCAGTGGGGTTCCCATTTGAATCTGTTAAACAAACAAAATCCCAAAGAGTTGTTCTTGTTCCTCTATCCTTTGAAGGTTTGTCTAATTCAACTTGATGAACTGATCCCGGGTTCATCATACATGCCATCACAGTTTCTTTTGTTCTTTGATGATGGTAATTGCAAATTGATTTTAAAGAGTCTCCGTATGCAATTCCTTCTTTCTCATACATCGAACCAAAGTCTCTTTCAAAAGTTTTATTCCAGTAGGTATGCTTTCCTAAAAGATCTGTTCGCAAAACATAATTTGTTTCACTATTTACAATTTTTTGAAGTCGCTCTTGGCTTTCTTGTAATTCTAGTAAAGCTTTTTTCTCTCTGGTAATATCTCTAGTAATTCCTAAAATACCGGTTACTTCATTTTGGGTATTCCAGCTAGGCTTTATAACGGAAAAAAACCAAAATGTTTGTCCATTCTTTTTTATTGCTTGCCCTTCAAGACGCCAAATATCTTCGTTAGACAGTGTTCTATTCCTTAATTTTTCTTTAAAAGATTCGACTATCTCAAAATATTTTTCAATTGTTTCAGGTGTATATTTTTCTTTTAATTGTCCAGAAAGAAACTCTTCAGGCGTATATCCAAAAATGGTTTCAATGGATGGACTACAGTAATTCATTTTAAAGTCTTTGTCTGTAGTCCAAATTAAATCTGCTATATTTTCTGTGATCTCTCTGTATTTTCTTTCACTTTCCTGAATTTGTTTATTAAAGTGCTGTCTAACTTGCATATTTACCAAAGTCTCTGCAAATACAGCAAGTAAACTCTGTTCTTGATTGGTAAAAAAATGCTTCTTTTTAACAGCATCTAATCCAACAAAACCTAAACATTTATTACCCTGCATTATTGGAACCGTAATGCAACTCTGTATACTTTGAGCTTCAAGGCCATTTTTAAGTGCAGTATTATCTGGCAGTGCACTTACATCTGGAATATGTATAGACTTTCCAATTGAATGTTGTTCAATCCAATCTCCAACAATTTCAAAAGGCACCAATTGCAAATCATCTTTATGTGCAACAACTCCTTCACCACACCATTCGTGGGTATTGCTCAGTAAATGATGCTCAAAGTCGTATTCAAAAATGTATACCCTATCTGTTTCTGTAAATCTGCCAATTTCTTCCAATGATTCTAGAATGGCAGCATCTGGATCTTCTACTAATTCTCCCAAATAGGTCTTTGCTGTTTTCATCATTAAGCTTTGTAGCTTATTTTGAAAGCGTAATTTCTTTTCAATGGATATTTGAGAACTAATATTAGTAATCGTAGATAAAATTCTTTCCAAGGTTACCCCATCTGTTGCAAACTCTGGTTCAGCTTCAAATAGAATCCAAGTTGTATGTCTGGTTTTTTTATTATGAACTCCAGCAATAATATCTCTAATTGGTTTTTTTGTTCTTCTTACAATTTCAATTGGATTTTTATCAATAGGCATTGGATTGCCATCATAGTCAATGATTTCAAAGCCATGGTCAGGGGATCCTATTTGAACAAACTTATCAATGGTGAGTCCAAAAATTCTATCAGCAGCTTTATTAGCATAAATGGGCTTTCCGGTTGCATCAAAGTAAACGATGCCAATATTGATTTTATTAATTAATGTTTCATTAATAAAGAACTTATCATCCATAAATTATCTGTTTACTTGCTGTAAGTTGAAGTTAATAAATAAATCTCTAGGTTTGATTTGTTAATCTTATTCAAAACAAGGTTGACTATTTTTTACAATTACTTGTTGGCAAATGAAAGACTGTATCTTTGATTTAATATTATGCTATATAAAATATTAACTGTTGCCGGTCTTGCTACTTTTGAAATTTATGCTGCTATTCCAGCTGGATTTGCTTTTGGAATTTCTTCTTGGATCATTTTTGTAACCACCGTTGTAGGTGGTTTAGCAGGTGTTTTTATTGCCGCTTTCTTAGGCAAACAAATTCAACAATATATAAACAGATTTAGGAAACCAAAAGTTAAGAAAGCTGAGAAGAATGCTTTGATTTTTAAAATCTGGGAAAAATATGGTGTAGTAGGTCTAGGCTTTTTTGGAACATTAACAGTAGGTGCTCCTGTAAGTATTGGTGTAGGAACTGGTTTAAATGTATCCATCCAAAAATTAATCATTTGGTGTTGTGCAGGTGTTATAACTCGATGTGCTTTATTTACAGCACTTGGGCATTTTGGAATGAAACTCATCAATTAATATATGAAAGAGCCAATCAAGAATATCATTTTTGACCTAGGAGGTGTTTTTTTAAATATTGATTTCCAACTAACCAATCAGGCTTTCATCAAATTGGGTGTACCCCATTTTAATGAAATGTTTACACAGCATTTTTCTAACCCTTTATTTGAATTATTAGAAACAGGTAAAATAAGTGAAGAGGAATTTTATGATGCTTTCCGTAAAGAATCTAAAACCAACCTCAGCAATGAACAAATTAAAGAAGCTTGGAATGCACTTCTATTAGACTTTCCAGAAGAACGTATTACATGGCTTAAAAATATCTCCAATAAGTATCGCGTTTTCTTGTTTTCTAACACCAATCAAATTCATTACGATTGTTTTATAGAAAGATTTGGAATGCAGCATCCTGGCCTCCACTTTGATAACTTTTTTGTCAAAGCCTACTATTCACAACATTTAGGGCTCCGCAAACCTTATCCTGAATCTTTTCAGGCAATTTTAGATGAACAAGGCATTTTGGCTGAAGAAACCTTATTTATAGATGATACCATCAAGAATGTAGAAGCGGCCGAAAAATTGGGTTTACAAACCATTCATCTTAAACACCCATTAACGGTATTAGATTTAGCGCTTTAAATGGTTATTTGACTTCCTCAAAATCTAAGTAGTCGTCTTTTTTTGGTGTTGGGCTGGCAGCTGATTTTTGCTGTTGCTGTTCTTGTTGACGGGCATATTCATGTTGTTGAAAAGCTTGCTGTTGCTGCATTTCAGACATTTTTTGCTTTATTTGGCTAGCTGTTTTACTCACGGGAACTACAAACCCAAAAATGAAGCGATACAGCATGTAGATGGCTAAGGCCCAAAGTAATACTTTAAACATAAGGACATAAAAGTAGGAATTAACCCATAATAGGGCTGTTAAAACCCTCCGAAATCGGAAGAACGGCAAAAATTTGGATTTTAGGGTCCAATTGACGTATATTTGCAACAAGCTAAGAATCAACAGAAGGGAACGACTATCGTTCCCTTCTCCTTTTTTACTATGGCAACAGACAATAATAATAACCTAATTGAGCAGTTTTTGCAGACCATATTGGCAGAAGAGCCTTTGTATTTTTTGGTATCTGTAAAAATAAAGCCAACCAATAATATCAAGGTTTTTTTAGATGGGGATAATGGCTTACCCATTGAGAAATGCGTCTATTTTAATCGCAAACTCTACAAAATGATAGAAGAATCTGGAATTTATCCTGAAGGGGAATTTTCCCTAGAAGTTTCTTCTCCAGGAATAGATGAGCCGCTTAAATTGATTCGACAATACCAGAAAAATATTGGAAGAACCATTCAAGTGGTTTTTACCGACGATACAATAAAAGAAGGAATACTTGAAACAGTTGCAGAAGCGGATATCATGATACAATGTACCAGCGGTAAAGGCAAAAAAGCAGTAACAGAACAAGTTCTAATTCCTTTTTCAAATATTAAATCAACAACTGTACAAATTAAATTTTAGCAGAATAAAAAAACAGCGTTATGGCCAGTATCAACTTAATTGAGGCGTTTCAGGAGTTTAAAGACGCAGAAAATATTGATCGTCCCACGATGATGAAAGTGGTTGAAGATGTATTTAAAACCTTGCTTCGCAAGAAGTTTGGCGCAGACGATAATTTTGATGTTATCGTAAATGCCGAGAAAGGTGACTTAGAAATCATCCGCCGCCGAATGATTGTAGAGGATGGGGAAGTAAATGACCCATTGGCAGAAATTGCTTATTCTGAAGCCGCAAAAATTGAACCCGATTTTGAAGTAGGAGAAGAATTGTACGAAGAAGTAGATATTCTCGATTTTGGTCGTAGGGCTATTTTAGCCGCAAAGCAAACACTAGCAAGCCGTATCAGCGATTTGAAAAAGAATGTGTTGGTGAAGAAATACGGTGATCGTGTGGGTGATATTATTAGTGCTGAAGTGTACCAAGTTTGGAAAAAAGAAGTGTTGTTATTAGACGAAGAAGGCAATGAATTAATATTACCTAAGTCTGAGCAAATTCCTCAAGACTACTTTAAGAAGGGCGAAAATATTAGAGCTGTAGTTGCTCGTGTAGACATGAAAAATAATACACCGGTGATTATTTTGTCTAGAACAAGCCCCATGTTCCTTGCTAAATTATTAGAGATTGAGGTTCCTGAAATTTTTGATGGTTTAATTGCTATTAAGAAAATTGTACGTGAACCAGGAGATCGTGCTAAAGTTGCTGTGGAGTCTTACGATGATCGTATTGATCCGGTAGGTGCTTGTGTAGGTATGAAAGGAAGTCGTATTCACGGTATTGTTCGTGAATTGAAGAACGAAAACATTGACGTAATAAATTTTACAACCAATATTCAATTATTAATTCAACGTTCATTAACGCCTGCTAAAATCAGCTATATGGACTTGGATAATGATAAAAAGCAAGCCAATGTTTATTTGAAAGCCGATCAGGTTTCTTTGGCAATTGGTAGAAGAGGGGTAAATATTAAATTGGCTTGTGAATTAACTGGCTATGAAATTGATGTTTATCGCGAAGACGAAGAAATCACCGATGAATTTGATATTGACTTGGATGAATTTAGCGATGAAATCGAAACCTGGATTATTGATGAATTTAAAAAGATTGGTTGTGATACAGGTCGTAGTATTTTAAAGCTAACGGTGGATGAATTAGAGCGTAGAACCGATTTAGAGCGTGAAACAATTGAGGAAGTTAGAAAAGTACTACAAGAAGAATTTGATAGAGAAGAATAAGCAGCCAATAACCACGTATATTTGTCAAGTATGCGTGGCTTTGCTGTAACGCATATTAGGACCCAAAAACAAAGAATGTCAGAACTGAAATTACCGAGACTGTTAGCAGCCGCCAAAGAATTTAACATTGGTCAGGATACCCTGATCGAATTCTTGGTGAAGAAAGGATTTAACAGAGATGACCTGAAGCCAACTGCAAAGCTTCAGGAAGACCATTACCGTGCCCTTCAGGCAGAGTTCCAAGGCGACAAAGTAGCTAAGAACAAAGCTGATCAAGTAGAAATACCAAAAGGTAGCCAGAGTGAGGCGAAGAAGAAGAAAGATGAAGAAGAGATTACTTTTAGAAAGGAAGAGAAAAAACCTGCTGAGCCAGTTGTAGACAAAAAACCAGTAGTAGAAGCGGAAGCACCAATTGCTGCAGCTCCTGCAATGGTAGAAACTGCTCCGAAAGAGGAGTTTCCTGCTGCACCAGTTGCAACTACTGAACCTGTTGAAGCTCCTGTAAAAGAAGCAGCTCCCGTTCAAGAACCAGTTGTAGAAGTAGCGCCTGTTGTTCCTCCAGTTGTGGTAGCTGCCCCAGAACAAGTTGCAGCAACTGAAGTAACGAAAACTGAAGTGGCTCCAATAGAAGGGCCGAAAGTGATTCATAAAATTGACCTTTCTGCCATTGATTCTTCTACACGTCCTAAAAAGACCGCCAAAAAAGTAGAACCAACTCCAGAAAAGAAAGCAGATGCTCCTAAGCCTGCTGCAAAGAATATCCCCAATCCAGTTGCTGCAAAACCAGCACCAGTAGCACCTGTAGCGGTTGTTGCTCCAGTGACGCCTCCACCACCACCAGTGGTTGATGCTCCACCTACTATTGAGAATATTCGTGCAGAGAAATTAGAAGGGCCAAAGATTTTGGGTAAAATTGAATTACCTGTAAATAGCGATACGCGTCCAAAGCCAATGGGCAGAGACGAAAAGCGCAAACGCAAACGTATTCCAGTTGACAAAAAAGGAGAACCCAATGTTGCTCCTGCAAAAGATGCAGATGGAAAACCATTAACTGGTCCAAACCGTCCTATTGTACCTGCAAGAAATAATAACCCCAATGCTGGAAGCGGCGGTGGTGGCGGATTCAACAGAGGCGGCGGAGGTCAAGGCGGCTTTAATAGAGGCGGCCAAGGCGGAGGAAATAGAGGTCGAAATGATCGCAATGCTCCAAGGGTTGAAGACAAAGAAATTGACCAAAAAGCGATTCAGGAGAAAATCCGTGAAACCCAAGCCAAGCTTGCGGGAACCGGTGGTAGAGGAAAGAGTCTTAAAGCTAAATATAGAAGAGCAAAAAGAGATGAAGCTGCCGATGCACAAGGCGACGAAATGATGGAAGACAACAAACTACAAGTTACAGAGTTTGTAACGGTGAGTGAGTTGGCCAACTTGATGGATGTAAGCTTTGCAGATGTGATTGGTAAGTGTATGAATTTGGGCATCATGGTTTCCATTAACCAACGTTTGGATGCAGAAGTAATTGAATTAGTTGCCAGTGAATTTGGTTTTGAAGTAGAGTTTATAGGATTAGAAGATGCGGATGATTTAGATATGGATGATGAAGATGATGCGGACGAGGAAAAATCAGAACGCCCTCCTATCGTTACCATTATGGGTCACGTTGACCATGGTAAAACATCTTTACTAGATTATATCAGAAATGCGAATGTGGTTGCGGGTGAAGCCGGTGGTATTACCCAGCATATAGGTGCATATGAAGTTACTTTACCGAATGGCAAAGCCATTACTTTCTTAGATACGCCTGGTCACGAAGCCTTTACTGCGATGCGTGCACGTGGTGCTAAAGTAACCGATATATCTATTATTGTTGTTGCAGCGGACGATGCGGTGATGCCTCAAACAAGAGAGGCAATCAGTCACTCTCAAGCAGCTTCTGTTCCGATGATTTTTGCGGTGAATAAAATTGATAAAGACGGTGCCAATCCGCAGAAAATTTATGAGCAATTGTCTCAAATGAACATTCTAGTAGAAGCTTGGGGTGGTAAATTCCAAAACCAAGAATTGTCTGCTAAGCAGGGATTGAATGTAGATTTATTATTAGAAAAAGTATTATTAGAAGCTGAATTGTTAGACCTTAAAGCTAATCCTAACAGAGAAGCAACGGGTACTATCATTGAAGCTTCATTAGATAAAGGTAGAGGATATGTTGCCACTATATTAGTGCAGAATGGTACACTTCGTCAAGGAGACTTGATTGTATCAGGACAACATTATGGTAGAGTAAAAGCCATGTTTAACGAACGTAATCAGCGTATTGAAGTAGCTCCTCCATCAACCCCTGTTGTTATTCTTGGATTGAATGGTGCTCCTCAAGCTGGTGAGAAATTCAAAGTATTTGAAGATGAAGCAGAAGCAAAAGAAGTAGCTACCAAGCGTGCACAAATTTCTAGAGAACAAGGATTACGTGCTCGTAAGCATATCACTTTAGATGAGATTGGTCGTCGTTTGGCATTGGGCAACTTTAAAGAATTGAACATCATTATCAAAGGTGATGTGGATGGTTCTGTAGAAGCTTTAAGTGACTCTTTACAAAAACTAAGTACTGCAGAAATTGCAGTAAGAGTAGTATTGAAAGGTGTTGGTCAAATTTCTGAGAGTGATGTATTATTAGCAACAGCGTCTGATGCCATCATCATTGGATTTAATGTTCGTCCTTCAATGCAGGCTAATAAATTGGCCGATACAGAAGGGGTTCAGATTAAATTGTACTCTATTATTTACCAAGCCATTGATGAAATCAAGAGCGCGATGGAAGGTATGTTGGAGCCGAAGATTCAAGAGAAGATTACTGCCAACGTAGAAGTAAGAGAAGTATACAAATTTGATAAAGCAACAGTTGCCGGATGTTTTGTTCTAGAAGGAAAAATTGCCAGAAACAGTAAGATTAGAATTATCCGTGATGGTATTGTGGAATATCCGAAAGGAGAAGGACAAGCAGCTGAACTGGGTAGTTTGAAACGCTTTAAAGATGATGTAAAAGATGTATCTACCAATATGGAGTGCGGATTGACCATCAAAAACTTCAATGACCTTAAAGTAGGGGATATTGTAGAAGCTTTTGAAGAGGAAGAAGTAAAGCGTACTTTATAATAAATTGACCATACTAAAGCCTCAAACCCTGTGTTTGGGGCTTTTATATTTTGTTAAAAGCATTGCAGAGCGTGAAAAACCGCTTTGGTTTGATTATTTTTGATACTATGCAAGGGATGAAAAAACTGTTCGTATTTGCCGTTGTGCTGTTTACACTTTGTAGTAACACAGTTGAAGCTCAATCAAAAAAAGTGATTGCAGACAAAATTGTTGGACAAGTAGGTGATAAAATTATACTTCGTTCTGAAATTATTAATACGATTGCAGATGCCAAGCGTCAAACACAAGGCCAAGAAAATGTGGTATTGCCGAATGAGTGCCAGGTCTTGGAAAGCCAATTAATCCGCAAAGCATTATTGTTACAAGCACAAAAGGATTCATTGAATGTAGAAGATGATGAAATTGAAGCAGAATTAGATAATAGAATTAGACAGACTATACAACAATACGGATCAAAAGATATTCTAGAAGAGATTGCAGGTAAAACTGTTTATCAATTAAAGGATGATTTTAGGGAAGCATTTCGTGAGCAAAAATTAGCAGATCAAATGCAACGTAAGATTGTCGATAATATTAAAATCACTCCTACTGAAGTGAAATTGTATTATAGCAAAACTCCTCAAGATAGTTTACCATTTTACGAAAGTGAAATTGAAGTGAGTCAAATTGTGATGACTCCTAAGGCCAACAAAGATGTGGAAGAATATGTAGCGAAGCAGTTGTATGATTATAAAAAACAAGCTGAAACCCAAGGCCCAAAGAAGTTTGAGCAATTAGCAAAGAATTATTCTGAAGATCCTGCAGTTAAAGAAAATGGAGGGCAATACACTTTAAATAGAAATGATAAATTTTGGGATCCTGCTTTTTTGTCTGGCGCTTTTAGATTAAAGGAAGGTCAAATATCTCCAGTTATCAAGTCTAAGTTTGGTTTACATATTATCATGATGATTAGTCGTTCTGGTGATGAAGCGATTGTAAGGCATATACTTCGTATTCCTCCAATCACCGAAGATGAAATTAAAGAGACAACCGATAAACTTGATTCGATTAGAAATCAAATCAAAACTGGAAAAATTAATTTTGCTGAAGCAGTAAATAAATATTCTGATGATGATAATAGTAAGTTTAGTGCAGGCTCATTAGTTGGAAGGGATGGATCTACTTTTATTTCTTTAGACATGTTAGATAAAGACATGATTAAGCCAATTAGTGATATGAAGCCAGGCGATATTTCTAAACCGCAAGTATATCAGGATGAAAGAGGTAGAAAACTTGTCCGTTTAATTTATTATAAATCTAAGAAAGACCCACATCGTGAAAATTTAAAAGACGATTATAATAGAGTAGCACAGCGTGCATTAGAAGAAAAAAAGACCACCACTTTAGAAAAATGGTTCAAAGAACATATTCCCACCTATTATATTTTAATTGACAATGAGTTTACCAAGTGTCCCGAATTGGCACAATGGAAACAAGCTGCAGTTAATGCGGCCGAGATTAGAAAGCAATAGTTTAAAGATAGTTAGCATTTTTTATAAAATATTGATAATCAACCATTAAGTAAGGAAACACCTACACTTAATGGTTTTTTTATGCCTATTTTCTAAAAGGACGAAAAATTATTTGGAAATTACATGTACATACATGTATATTTGCATAGTGAAACTAGAACAAGCCATACAAAGCACTAAATTCAAAAATGAAATGCACAAAGCAAGTTTGAATATTTTGTATACTGCTTGGTGGTTGAAGACGCAAATGAGTAAGGTTTTAAAAGAGTTTGGGTTAACGCACGAGCAATACAATGTTTTGAGAATATTAAAGGGAAAGTATCCAGAGCAGCTATGTGTAAAGGATATCAGCTGTAGGATGATTGAAAAAAGTTCAAATGTTCCAAGAATTATTGATCGTTTGGTTATTAAGAAATTGGTTAAAAGAGCCGATTCACCTACCGACAAAAGAGAAACGGTAACCACTTTAACTCAAGCTGGATTAGCTGTTTTAGCTGCTTCAACTGAAAGCGTGAACCAACTGATGGATGAAATGGTTAAAATGGAAAACAAAGAGGCGGAGCAATTAAATGTATTGTTGGAGCGCTTAAGGGGAACGGAAATTTAGTTTTTTTTAAATAAATAGATGTATATACACTTAAATAAATAATCATGAAAACAGTATTACACAAAGCAAACACGAGAGGTCATAACAGCTTTGGCTGGTTAAACAGCTTTCATAGTTTTAGTTTTGGCCATTACTATAATCCGGAAAGAATGCATTTTGGTGCATTAAGGGTTTTGAATGATGATACAGTTGCTGCTGGTATGGGTTTTGGCAAACACCCCCATGATAATATGGAAATAGTTTCTATTCCTTTATCTGGTGATTTACATCACAACGATAGTACTGGTAGAAACGAAATTATTCGTCAACACGATGTACAAATCATGAGTGCAGGCAGTGGTATTGCACACAGCGAAATGAATGCGAATAAAGACCAGCAAGTAAAGTTTTTGCAAATATGGGTAATGCCCAAAGAATTAAATATCACCCCGAGATATGAGCAAAAATCTTTTAAGCCTGCTGATAGAACAAACCAGATATTAAATGTTGTTGCACCAGATAATAAAGATGCAGTTTGGATTAACCAAGATGCTTGGTTTTCGTTAGCCAATTTTGATGCAGGTAAAACAGCTGATTACACTTTAAGAAATTCAGCAAATGGCGTATATGTATTTGTAATTGGAGGGGATGCTACCATCAATGGAATTGAGTTAAATGAGCGAGATGGTTTAGGTATAACTGAAACCAATCAACTCAGCATTGTTGCGAATACCAATACAGAAATTTTATTGATTGAAGTTCCAATGAATATAAATGCAGACTAAAATGAAAACAAGAACCATCGATACAATCGCTTATGGACAGCCTATGGATATGGGTGGATTCCCCATCCGTCAGGCACTTCCATCCACTAAAGCTGATATGTTGGATCCATTTTTATTGTTGCATCATGCCAATATTAAAGTAGCCCAACATATAGATGTAAAAAATGCGGGCGTAGGCCCTCATCCACATCGTGGTTTTTCTCCTGTTACTTTTATCTTCAAGGGCGGAGTGCATCATCGGGATAGCAGAGGAAATAGCCATATTGTTTATGAAGGTGGTACGCAATGGATGAATGCGGGCATGGGGGTAATTCACAGTGAAAGACCACCAGTTGATATTCACGAATTGGGAGGTGTACAGGAATTGATTCAACTATGGGTAAACACTCCTGCAGCCCACAAAATGGATGTACCAGCATATATACCGGTTACAAAAGAAGATACTCCTGTTGTAAATTCTGAAGATGGGTTAACCAGTATTCAAATTGTTGCGGGTGAGTTGAGTGATGTTAAAGGAGCCATTGTTCCTCAAACACCTATCAATATGTTTACTATTCATATAAAAAAGGGAGGAACATATTTTATCCCTTTTGCTAGTTCTCATAATGCATTTATTTATGCATTAGAAGGAAATATTATTATGAATGAAAAAGATGAATTACCTGCATTTTATATGGCTTCCTTTAATAAAGATGGTGAAGGTGTTCAAATTACTGCAACCGCAGACAGTGTTTTACTAATGGGTACAGGGGAACCTTTAAATGAACCGGTAGTATCTCATGGACCTTTTGTAATGAATAATCAAACCCAACTGTTAGAAGCGTTTAGAGATTATCAAATGGGTAAGATGGGGGTTCTGATAGAAGATTAAACATATTGATAACAGATATTTTCAATTAAATATTAAAAAACTTTTTTTCAACAAATAAAAATCAAAACAATGGCTATTTACAAAATCGACCCAATGCACAGTGAAATCACTTTTAAAGTGAAGCACTTAATGATTACCAATGTAACTGGTAGCTTTCAACAATTTGATGCTACATTAGAAGCAGCAGCTGAAGATTTTAGTGATGCTAAAATTAGCTTTGAAGCAGCTATTGATAGCATTTCTACGAACAATGAACAAAGAGATACACACCTAAAAAGCGATGATTTCTTTGCTGCAGCCACTTACCCTAAATTAAGTTTCGTATCTACCTCATTTACCCATAAATCTGGTTCAACATATGCATTAGTGGGTGATTTAACCATAAAAGGCAATACGAAGTCTGTTGAATTAGCGGTAGATTTTGGTGGAAGAATGACCGATTTTTATGGTCAAGACAAAGCAGGTTTTGAAATTACTGGTAAAATCAATCGTAGTGAGTTTGGTTTAACCTGGAGTGCGGTAACAGAAGCGGGTGGTGTAGTAGTAAGTGATGAAATCAAATTAAATATGGCTGTACAAATGGTTAAACAAGCATAATCTGCTTGAGTGAACCCTATCGCCAAATAATCGTTATAAGTATATGCACATAGAAATAATTACGGGAAGCCCAAGAAAAAATAGTGTTACCTATAGAGTTGCATTGCATTTGCAAGCCACTTTACGTGAACATACCGATCATATAGTAGGAATTATTGATGTTAGGGAGTGGAACCTACCTTTATTGCAAAATGTCTTTTCTTCTGTAGAGGAAACCCCAGAAGCGTATAAGCCACTTGCTAAAAGGATGTTTGCGGCCAATGCCTTTATTTTGGTGACCCCCGAATACAACGGCAGCTATGCTCCCGCCCTACAAAACCTATTGGATCATTTTCCTAAACAAGCTAGAAAAGCCTTTGGTATTGTGACTGCTTCTGTAGGTGCAATGGGTGGAATGCGTGCTTCTCAGCAAATGTTGCTATTGGTTCCAGGCCTTTTCGGTATTGCTTCTCCGCATATGCTTATCATACCGCAGGTAGACAAAAAATTTGATGCAACGGGTACTTTGCTCGATGCTGGGTTTAAACCTGCTGTTGACAATTTTATTAAAGAATTGCTTTGGTTGGCAGGAAATCTACAACCAGAATCAGTTGCCGAAAAACGGACTGTATATAATTAATTTTTAAAAGGGTGGCGGAGTTGTAACTTCGCCATTCCTTTTTATATAGCACCATGAGCGATGAAATAAAACACGAATGTGGCCTGGCTTACATTCGTTTACGCAA
>CALRUG020000037.1:0-22116 GCA_943371295.1 Synechococcus sp. UW140
GAGCATTTAGATAAATATTTATTGGAGTTTGAAGAAAAAATAACGGCAAGGGGTGCAAAAGTTTTGTGGGCAGAAACTGCAGAAGAGGCATTGACTCAAATAGGTGCTATATGTAAGCAGAAAGCATGTAAAACACTCGTAAAGAGTAAAAGCATGGTTACTGAAGAAATTCACTTGAATGATTATTTAGAAAAAAATGGAATAGAAAGTGTAGAAACAGATTTAGGAGAATATATACAGCAGTTAGATGGGGAAGCACCCTACCATATTGTAACGCCAGCAATGCATAAAAGCAAAGAAGATGTAGCGCGTTTATTTGCTGATAAATTAGGTGTGCCGGGTGGTTTAAGCCCTGAAGAACTTACGTTGGTTGCAAGGCAAAAATTGAGAGAAAAATATGTTCAAGCAGAAATAGGTGTTACGGGCGCCAATTTTATTTTGCCAGATATTGGAGCTATAGCTATTACTGAAAATGAAGGTAATGGTCGATTGAGTTGTGCTTGGCCTAAAACCCATATCGTAATTGTGGGTATTGAAAAAGTAATTCCTTCGGTCCACGACTTGGCATTGTTCTGGCCCCTGCTTTCTACTTATGGAACAGGTCAAAGAGTAACGGTATATAATACCATTATTGCAGGCCCTAAACAAGCGAATGAAGCAGATGGTCCTGAAGAAATGATTGTGATTTTGTTAGACAATGGAAGAACCAATTTACTCGCGAGCAAAACCGCTAGAGAAGCCTTGTATTGCATCAGATGCGGTGCTTGTTTAAATGCTTGCCCTGTTTACAAAAATATTGGAGGCCATGCATACGACACAACCTACAGCGGTCCTATTGGAAAAGTAATTACCCCATATTTAAAAGGATTAGATGAGTACAAACATTTAAGTTATGCTTCATCGCTTTGTGGCAATTGTACAGAAGTTTGTCCTGTAAGAATCAATTTACACGAATTATTATTAGACAACCGGCACGAAGCTGTGGTGCAAGGGAATAGTAGTTTAGCGGAACGTATAGCTTGGAAGGTTTGGAAAACGGCTAGCCTAAATAGGGTATTGATGAATGCAGGAAATGGTAAAATGAAAAACTGGGTGGTCAATAAAGTATTTCAGGGTTGGACAGCACATCGGTCAGAATTGGATTTTAGTGCAAAAACTTTTAATGAATTGTGGAAAGAAGCTAATCATTCTTGATGAATATGTCAGCATCAAATATCCTCTTCATTTATGCAGACAAACAAACACCTCGTTTAGAATATATTGTATCAACCTTGTTTCAAGGAAGGGCTAAGATTATCCATCAGATTGATCAGTTTACAGCATATGATGGGCCAAGAATCAACTATTCTACCAATACCATTACTGGCATAGCCTGTCATATTTATCCGCATGGTTTATTAGGGCAAAATACTATTGCTCAACAGGAGATCAACATTATTCAATGGAAAGGCTATCCTGCTTTTTTTGAAACAGTTGGAACGATTCCTTTTGATTTATTTTCAGCAGCATTTTATTTGATAACGAGATATGAGGAATGGCTTCCTCATCAAAAAGATAGGTATGGAAGGTATCAACCAGCGCAATCGCTGGCATATCAACATGATTTTTTACAATTCCCCTTGGTCAATTATTGGTTAGCACAATTGGCCAACGAGTTGGACTTTGTATTGCCTTACCATTTTTCGTTTAGACCCAGTTATGATATTGATATTGCGTTTAGTTATTTAAACCATAGTAGTATTCGGAATACATTGGGCTATTTTAAACACCTTATACAGTTGAAATTTAATCAGGTTGTGGAGCGTTTACAAGTATTGGCTGGAACGCAGAATGATCCTTATGATGTATACGATTGGCTTCATTTATTGCATGAAAGCTTACAATTAAAACCATTGTATTTTTTCTTGATTGCTTCAAAGCGAGATGCATTGCATAAAAATATTTCACCCAATTCAACAGCAATGCAAGCATTGATAAAGGGTCATGCAAAGAAGTATACAGTAGGTATACATCCTTCTGTAATTCAACATCATTCAATTCCAATAAGGGGAACAAGAGAAAAAGTTTTGGAAAAAGAAATCAACCATTTATCGCAAATCATTCACCAACCAGTAAAATATTCAAGACAACATTATATTCATTTGAATTTCCCTGAAACCTATGAAACCCTTTTGCATAAAGGGATTGAAGCTGACTATTCCATGGGGTATCCGCAAATAAATGGATTTAGGACATCTTATACAAAATCTTTTCACTGGTTTAATTTAGCTACCAATCAATCTACAGCATTAGTAATTTATCCATTTTCTTATATGGATGCAACCGCTATTTTTAATGAAAAGAAAACGGTAACTGAAGCTGCCCAATCATTAGATAAGTTCTATGATTTATACAAAATGTATGGAGGAGATTTTATTCCCATATTCCACAATAACTTTTTGACAAAGCAGCCAGCTTTTATTGAATGGAGAAATATGTATGCTGATTTTTTATTAAAGCATTGCACCAAATAAACAACTACAACATCAGATTAGAACTGATTGAAACAGTTAGCTTTTACGCTGCGTCTACTTTTTTTGCTCTTTGTTTTTTCAAACTTTGGTTAACCATGTAAACGCCAATGATGGTGATCATTGAACCTATAATAATTTCTTTGGTTAATGGTTCGTGCACTAAATAGGAACCTATTACAATAGCTACAATCGGGTTTACATAAGCATATAGTGCAGCAACTGATGCTTCCAAATGTTTCATCGTATAAAGAAATGCTACTACTGCAATTAAAGATCCCATTACTACTAAATATGCAATCGCATACCAGGTTTGTGCAGGAAATTTTGCAAAGGGAACCAAACTATTCGTAACACCTGCAGCCATAAATAGGATCAGCGATGAGAAAAGCATTTCCCATCCAATAGCATAGTAAGGATTGATATTAATTTGTTTTCTGGCAATAATAATAGTGCCCACACTCCAACTGAGCATGGCAATAACAGAAACCAAAATACCAATCCAATAGTTTGGACTTTGGTTATGAAATGCATTATCGTAGAATACAATAGCAATACCACTAATGCCTAAAAGAATACCAATAAAAGTGAATAATCCAATGCGGGTATTTTTGAAAAATATTTTTTCAATGATTACCACACTTAGCGGATAAAGCGCTGCAATTAAAGCAGCTAATCCACTAGAAATATATTTTACTCCTACGGTTGCTAAGCCATTTGCAAATACAAATAAGAGCACCGACATGCCTGCCAACCAAACCATTTGTTTCAGATTAGGTAATTTTTCTCCCTTCAACAAAAAGAAACCTGCAAATAATGTACCTGCAATTAATTGCCTGGTTGCAGACACTTGTAACGCGGGTGCATTTTGCACTGCATATCTACTGGCCACCCAACTAGTGCCCCATACAATACTTGTAACAGAGAGTGCTAAATATGCTTTTTGTTTGGTTGTCAATCGTATTAGTGTTTAAAATGTCGGGTACCCGTCATTACCATGGCTAATTGGTTGTTTACGCAATATTCTACACTGTCTTTGTCTCTAACTGATCCACCTGGTTGAATAAATGCTTCAATTCCTGCTGCATGTGCAATTTGTACACAATCGTTAAATGGGAAAAATGCATCAGAGGCAAGCACTGCTCCTTTTAAATCGAAATTAAATTGCTTTGCTTTTTCTATAGACTGACGCAAAGAATCAATTCTACTTGTTTGACCACAACCCTTGCCTACCAATTGTAAATTATTAACCAAGGCAATGGCATTGCTCTTTAAATGTTTGCAAATAATATTGGCAAATACAAGATTGTCTTTTTCTGATGGAGTACAAACTCTTCCACCCACTTCTTCCCATTTTTCAAAATTGCCTTGATCGGTATCTTGAATAAGTGTACCATTCAAAATAGACTTTTGCATGGTAGCAGTCTTAAAATCTTTTTGATTCAGCTCTAATAGAATTCGATTTTTTTTGCTTTTTAAAACAGTTAGCGCTGCTTCATCAAATGCAGGTGCAACCAATACTTCAAAGAATATTTCATTGATGGCTTCCGCTGTTGCTGCATCAATGGTATTATTGCAAACCAATACACCTCCAAAAGCACTTTCAGGATCGCCTGCTAATGCAGCATCCCATGCTTGTTTAACAGTGGCTCTAGCAGCAACACCGCAAACATTGGTATGTTTAATAATAGCAAATACCGATTCATTGTAATTACTAAAATCAGTAATTAGTTGAATAGCGGCATCTACATCTACTAGATTATTATAAGAAAGTTCTTTGCCGTTTAACTGATTAAATACTTTTGATAGGTCGCCTTTAAAGCTGGCTTTTTGGTGAGGATTTTCCCCATAACGTAATACCTGCTCAGCCCCTGGGTTAAAATAATTGCTAATGGCAATATCATAATGCATCACTACTTCAAAAGCTTTTGCAGCAAAAGCTTTTCTTTGTTCAATAGTTGTTTCCCCTTTTTGACTAATGAGTAAAGCTTCTAATTCAGCGTAACTGTCTTTTGCAGCAATCACTGTTACATCTTTAAAATTCTTAGCAGCCGCACGAATCATAGAAGGTCCACCAATATCTATTTTCTCAATGATTAGTTTTTCTTCATTGGTACTTTTAAGGGTTTCTTCAAATGGATACAAGTCTACAATGACCAAATCAATTTCAGGTATTTTATACTCTTGCATCTCCTGCAAATCCTGTGGTTCATATCTTCTTCCAAGAATACCACCAAAAACAACTGGATGCAATGTTTTAACTCTGCCACCAAGTATAGAGGGGTAAGTGGTTAAACTTTCCACTGGAACACAGTTGATTCCCAAATTTTCTAGAAAAGTTTGGGTGCCACCCGTAGAATAAATGGTGATGCCCAATGCTTGCAATTGACGAGCAATTGGTTCTAAACCATCTTTGTAAAAAACAGAAATCAGCGCAGAATTAATTTTTTTTTGCATAAGTTTTGCTTTCAGCCCGCAGGCAGTTAAATGGGGCAAAAGTTAGAGATTGTACTCAAACGCACCCTGTTCAGGTACGGAATGATGGCGCAAATGTAAGCGGTCTGCTTCTTTTTTCCATAGCTGTATTTTCCACAAGGGGTTACTGCTATCAAAAACCAATATCGTTTGGGGGTATCGACTTGCTATTGCAGCAAATGAAATATTTTGTCCGCCTGCTATAATAATCAAATCAATTTTTGGAATCATATATAAATCGGGAAAAGCCAAGCTAGGATGAACCAATAATATTTTTTTATTTGGGCCAATCAAAAATGGTAAACGTAGTAGCACCCTTGTATGTAACAATGGAGTAGCTGCTCTGTAAAGTGTTCTGGTTGGACTGAGATAATTGTTTTTTAAAATACTGTTCCGCTGCAATGCGAGGTTTCCCATATACCGATGCCCTAATCCCTCCATAATATCTATGGCAGTATATTTAGGTGCATGGTACACTATTATTTTTTGCTGGCGCTGTAATTGTATTAGATCAATCGAACGGATGGTGATGAATAAAATGATTCCGACGAAACCCAACCAAAAAGCCCGTCTATTTTTTTGCGCTATCCAAACTACCCAACAAATAATGCATGCATACAAGCAAATGGTTTGAGCTAACGACACTTGAATATATTCTGTTAGCGCGAATGGAAGGCTTGCACTATTTTGAATGAAACCGTTTAATTGTAGTATCAACCATTCTGTTACTGCGCCTACTGGTTTTGCAATAAAATCAAATGGTCCAATCAATAATAAGCCCATCAAAAGATAAAGAATGAATCCAGAAATAGGTACTGCAATAAAATTGGTCAATAAAAATAGATTGGGGAAACTATTGAAATAAAAAAGCAGTAAAGGAAGGGTTAGCAATTGCGCTGCAAGGGTTACACTACAAAGTTGCCAGCAATGCCGTAGTATTTTATTTTCTAGATAGATCCGTTTTTCAATCGGTTTTGCAAAAAGTACAATGCCAAGAACAGCTGCATAAGACAATTGAAATCCTATATCCCACAAGAATAAAGGATGATACAATAGCAGGCAAAATGCAGACCCAGCAAGGGTATTCATCATATGATTGGGTCTGTTTTGTTGGGCTGCTAATAATATAAAGCTAAACATGACTGCAGCCCTTAAAACCGAAGCGCCTGCACCAGTTAGTAAAGTAAACCCCCAGATGATCAATAAGATAATGCCTCTTTTTAACCATTGCATATTTTTAAAATGGTTCATTGGTCTAAAGAGCCATAGTAAAAGCGCATAGATCATTCCTAAGTGCAAACCACTGATTGCAATAATATGTATCACTCCAGTACTGCTGTAAGCATTCATTAATTCTTTATCCAGATTTTTTTTATATCCAATTAATAAAGCTTCTGCCACACTTCTTTCTCTAGTGATGCGAATATTTTTTTCTAATACCCTTAAAACATATTGTTTGCTAGTACTTAAGAATGAAGGGGATAATTTGGATGAAGGAATAATGGTAAAATCGGCAGGAGTTAAATATACTTGATGATATATTTTTTGGCTGGCAGCATATTCCTTAAAGTTAAATCCACCAGGGTTGCTGGTATTGGCAATGAGTAAAGGTTTTTTATACAACTGGATTATTGTGCCTGCATTCAATGAGTGAATCTTTGTGGATGGATGAAAATAAATCAACAAAAATGTTTCTCCCATTTCAGCTGTAGTTTGATAACTGTTGGTTTTTTTAATGGGACTTTCTTGTAATATTACCCTTGATTTTATTTGAATAGTAGCATTTGTAGCTAGTTGATACATGCTTATTCCTACACCAATAAAGACCATTGTAATGGATAGTCCACTGATCCATCTTTTTTTGAAATAGGCAAGTAAAGAAAGTTGATCTACTACTATCCATACAGCAATAGATCCGCTCAAACCCAGCAATAGCAGCCATTGAGGAACAGCTATATATTTACCCATTAGTATACCGAATGCCAATGCAATCGTCATACGCGTTAGCGTAAACTGCCACCAACTTCGCTCTTTAAAAATTCTTGACATTGAATAAACCTAAATAAAAAGGCTGCAGTTTTTTGCTGCAGCCTCAAAATCAGGTATTAATACTTTATCTACTCAGGTTCATACTACGCTCTTTGTACAGCGTTCTGAAATAAGGATCTCTTAAGTCTTTTATAAAACGAATGGCTTCTCCGGTGCTCTTCATTTCAGGCCCTAGCTCTTTGTTTACACCTGGGAATTTATCGAAACTAAAAACAGGTTCTTTAATAGCGTACCCTTCTAGTTTTTTATCCATGGTAAACTCAGATAATTTGGCTGCACCCAACATTACTTTGGTAGCAATATTCAAATAAGGAATTTGATATGCTTTTGCAATAAATGGAGTAGTTCTAGATGCACGAGGATTTGCTTCAATTACATATACTTTACCATTTTTAATGGCAAACTGAATATTAATTAAGCCCTTGATATTTAAAGCACGTGCAATTTTCTCTGCATAAAATTCCATGGTTTCAATTACCAATGGCGTTAAATTAAACGCAGGCAACACAGCGTTACTGTCTCCACTATGAATACCAGCAGGTTCAATATGTTCCATCACGCCCATGATATGGAATTCTTCTCCATCAAATATGGCATCTACTTCCGCTTCTTGGCATCTATCTAAGAAATGATCAATTAAGATTTTATTTCCTGGGATATGTTTTAGCAAGCTGATTACTGCCTTCTCTACTTCCTCATCGTTAATCACAATTCTCATCCGCTGTCCACCAATTACATAGCTGGGTCTAACCAATACAGGGTAACCTACTTTATTGGCAACATCAATGGCTTCTTCCGCATTGTATGCAGTACCGTATTCAGGGTAAGGAATATTTAGTTCTTTAAGCAAATCACTAAAACGGCCTCTGTCTTCGGCAGTATCCATGTTCTCAAAAGAAGTACCTACTATTGGAATGCCTTTCTCGTGTAAGCGTTTCGCTAATTTTAAAGCAGTTTGACCACCCAACTGAACAATGATTCCGTCTGGCTGCTCTAATTCAATAATCTCCCATAAATGTTCCCAAAATACTGGCTCGAAATACAATTTGTCTGCCATATCAAAATCGGTGGAAACTGTTTCTGGATTACAATTCACCATAATGGCTTCATAACCACATTCTTTAATAGCCAAAAGACCATGTACGCAACAGTAATCAAATTCAATTCCCTGCCCAATGCGGTTGGGGCCGCTACCTAAAACAATTATTTTTTTCTTTTTAGAAGGGATCGATTCGTTGGAGTTCAGTGTAGGGTTCATTTTTTACAAGAATTCTGCAAAATTAAGGGGTCTGAACAATTTTGGCAGTTATTTTTTGAAGAGGCCAATTTTATGCAAAAAAATAGCCAATACTGCGGTTACCTTGTAACAAGGGAACCCGTATTGGCTAATAGATTTAAATTAATTGTACTATCTAATTTGTCCTCTGATTACTCCAGATGGTCTGTTAGTAGAATGCACATTCACGTATACTGCGTCATTTTTAACAGAATTCAATACAGCGGTAGTAGGTGTAAAGATTTTAGTTACGCCAAAATCTGCAGCACTACTACATAGACCTAGAATCACCCCTCCATTGGTTCCAGCAGCACCAGTATGAATATGTGCAGCACTTAACGCATCGGTAGATTCTAAATTGCTTACAGTTACTCTGCTATACAATTTATTGTCGGCAGTGATGCGAATAAGTGCCATACCTGTTGCAGTAGTTGTTACAGAAGGAACTTCGTTGGCGCCAGATAAAGCTACACTAGCAGCAAAAGTAACTTCATTAAACAATTGACCTCTTACTATACCAGAGCCTACTTGTGTTGAATGTATATTAACGTATAAGTCAGCAGTACCCGCTTTTAAGCTGTCAATGAATGAAGCCCTGACATTTTTAACAGTCGATTTTAAAGTGCTTCCCGAAAAAGCTGGCATTAAATCTAATACAACTGGACCATTGGTTACAGGGTCTCCAGCGTGAATATGCGCCAATGTTAGGTTGTCAGTTGAAGAAAAGCCAGTTAAAGAAGCATCCACCATAATTGAATTGTCATTGTAAATTTTAATCATGGCCATACCTCTTTCCGTTCTTCCAGTTGGTTGTGGATTTTCATTGGCAGCAGCCAGTGATACCATTATTTCCTTTACCAGTTGCGCTTCTGGGGCGGAATCATTTTTTTTACAAGAAGCAAACAATGCAGTTGCTGCAATAATTGATACAAATAGCTTAAAATTTTTCATGGTTTTTATTTTTACTTACGAGTGAACATGCGATTTGGTTTTCATAATCCATTTTAAATGCCAATTGTTTAATTTAAATTTGATAAAACAGCTAAAGCCGTTTACAAAATCGTTTACATGAAACAGCTCAGTATCCTCCTTTTTTTGATAACGCTATTCGCTTGTGCTAGCCCTAAAGTGTTAGACGTATCTACAGCGCCAGAAGCGAATTTTAGTCAATACAAAACCTTTGCATTTTATGAAGTCACTGCTTTGGGAGATACCATTACCGAAGGGTTTAATGATAAAGTGGGATATATAAAAAAAGCGATTACTGCTGAAATGGAGCGGCGTGAATTTAAACAAGTGAGTAGTAATCCAGACCTCTTGATCAATATTGGCATTGCTATTAAACTAGAAGTACAAACACGCGAAACAGATTGGAGAACAGATGGTATGATGAAGTATGTAGGTCAACGCAATTACAAATGGCAGTCTAAAGAAATAGAAGTAGGAAGATATAGAAGAGGGGCATTTACCCTACACGTGATAGATGCTGCTAAAAATCATATGTTATGGACGGCCACCCTTCGGGGATCATTGCCTGATGATAGTACCAAACTGGCTGCCTTTGCAAACAAAAGTGTACAGGCATTATTCAGCAAATTTCCAGTTCAGTAAATTTTAGTATCCCGTAAAGCGTATTTTTTTTGCAAGCTTACCGAACCGTACACAATTCTTCCCAACGTGAAGTGTAGCGAGGGCTGCGAAGTTCTTGACGCATTTTCCAATTGCGTTGGGTACCTGCAGTAGCAAATTGAATCATATCATTACGCATGGCAAAATTGATATTATCAATGGTGCTCATGAGTAGTCTATTTTGTTGTGGAACTTTTTGTGCAAACAAATTTCCTTGTACCGATTCGTCTGGAACAATGCTGCTCAAAATCACCCCTGCTTTTTTATAGATGCATCCTTCTTCAAATAGTTGATCTACCAGTTCTACTGCAGGTTTGATGAGTTCATTGGTAGCAGCTGTTGCAAGGGGCAAATGAACGTATCCACCTACGCTATTGCCATGCCTGAATTTACCGCCATTGTTTTCTTGTTTGGGTACCACAAAAACATAAATGACCGAAGCAGCACTTTGTTGTCTTCTTAATTTTTCTGCAGCCCGAGTAATATACGTAGCAATGGCTTCTTTAATATGTTCTTTGCTGGTTACATTTTTACCAAACATGCGCGTAGTAGCAATCATTTTTTTATTGAGCAATGGGTCTTTCATTTCAATGCTTTTGATGCCATTTAATTCTCTCAGCAATCGTTCTCCTACAATGCCACCCATATTTTTTTGTACCCAGGTAGCGGGCATGCTGCGCAAGTCTAAAGCTGTATTGATATTGTACTTGCGCAACTTTTCTGCATACTGCCTACCTACTCCCCAAATATCTTCCACTGCAGTTCGTTGCAAAGCATCTGCAATTTTTTCTGGATTGTCTAGTACCATGATGCAGTTGGTGGCTACTTTATTTTTTTTTGCCAACCTGTTGGCCACTTTACTCAAAACTTTGGTAGGAGCAACACCAATAGATACTTTAATGCCCGTCCATTGTTCTACGGTATCTTTTAGGTGGAGCGAAAACGCCGCCAACTG
This sequence comes from Synechococcus sp. UW140, assembly GCA_943371295.1. Classification (GTDB taxonomy): domain Bacteria; phylum Bacteroidota; class Bacteroidia; order Chitinophagales; family Chitinophagaceae; genus Sediminibacterium. Next base: position 10,895 of record CALRUG020000037.1, read on the forward strand.
ATCCCGCTCAATATGATCGAGTGTGATAAAGCATTCATCCACCGAGTACACTTCTACGGCACCAGCGGGCAAGAGTTGTCTTAGGGTTTCCATCACACGCCAGCTAAGATCCCCATACAAATTGTAGTTGGAAGAAAAAGTATGAATGCCTTTTTGTTCAATCAATTGCTTGGCCTGAAAATAAGGAATACCCATGGCTATACCTGCTTGCTTGGCTTCGTCGCTGCGCGATACAATGCAACCATCGTTGTTGCTCAGCACCACAACAGGCGCGTCTTGTAGGGCAGGCAAAAAAAGTCTTTCGCAAGAACAGTAAAAACTATTACAATCAATAATCCCAATCATATTTTTTGGATAATGATAATATGCTTGAATAATTATACTGCGTGGATGGAGTAAGTTACCACACCCCAAACCTGGGCACGCTCATCAAAACCGTTGAGTTGGATATCCGAAAATTTTTTGTTCTCGGCCATCAGCGTTAGTTGATTAAAGTTTTTGTGCAGCCTTCTTACCAGTAATTCTCCGTCTAAAATGGCGATGATGATTTTACCGCTCACGGGTTTGATACTTCGGTCTACCACCAAAGTGTCTCCACTAAAAATGCCCGCACCCGTCATGGCGTCGCTGTTCATTCTAAAGAAAAAAGTAGCTGGTTTATTGTGTACCAACTGTTCGTTTAAGTCGATGCCTCGCTCCATATAGTCGTCGGCAGCCGCCCCAAACCCCGTGGCATTGGCAGTGGGTACTTCCCATTGCGTGTATTGCTTAGAGCCTTTGTAGGCGGCCCCGTACCCGATTTCCCCATCCATAAAATAAATTTTTACTTACTAAATAATTTAGTAAATTTATACTAAAATAGTTATCATTTAAATTTTTGTTTATGCAGGCAGGATATGTTTTGAACAGCGCTCAACAGACCCCTATTAGTAATGAAAGGGAGCAGTATTTGCTCATGGCTTATCCTCGTTTTGCGGGTGCAAGCGACTCCAATACAAGCGACTCCAAGCTGCTAGAAGGCCAGGCCAATGTAGCGGTTCTGCCTATCGAAATAGCGGTATTTGAAGCCACCGAGCAAATGGAAGAAACCATTATCCGTTGGATGCATCGCATCATTAGTAATAAAGAGCAGTTTACCATACAAATCAATCAGCAGATAGACGATACTACTGGCAGATTGCAGGTACGCATTGCAGATGCTACGCCTTTTCAGCAATTGGCCAAGCAACTAGAAGTAGTGAGTCAATACATCAGTAGTTACCAATGCAAGGAAATTTATTTTAGCGTAAGGCCTTATTTGCGCAGCAACCAACCCTGTTCAGCTTTGTTTACCATTGCCGAATTGGTGCTGATGCGCAAGCGGTATGAGCAAGCCGATTATCGCCAGGTAAATGTATTTGCGCTTAAACCCTGATTGATGCCCGTGCTTTGAAGACTTAGTTTTATTTTCGTTAAAACAGCAAGGTTTAATGGAATCAGTTATAGCAGCAATTGAAGCACTTTGTCAGCAAGTATTAAAGCAAACGCCCGACCGAATAGAAAAACTACCCCAAAGTGGAAGCGACCGAATTTATTTTAGGGTATATATAGGTGAGCAAACATGTATAGCCACGTACAATATCAATACGAAAGAGACTGCCACATTTGTATATTTCAGTAAGCATTTTAAACAGGCCAATTTACCCGTTCCAGCCATTTTGGGTGTGAATGAAGCCAATACGATTTATTTGCAAGAAGACTTGGGTACCGATTCTTTGCTGAATAAATTAGAAGCCCATGGGCATGGCGATTATTCCTATCAATTGTTTCAGCAAAGCTTGGCACAATTAGCCAGGGTACAGGTGTTGGGCCATAAAGGATTAGATTATAGTTGGTGTTTAACTGCAAAAGAATTTGGCAAGCAGGCCATCATGAGCGACCTCTTGTATTTTAAATATTATTTTTTAGATACCCTGCAATTGCCTTACGATAAACAGGCGATGTTAGACGATTTTGATGCACTCAGTACCTATTTAACCAGAACGCAGAATAAGTTTTTTATGTTCCGCGATTTCCAGAGCAGGAATATAATTGTACAAAATGACCAGGTACACTTTATAGATTATCAAGGAGGCATGCAAGGCGCATTGCAATACGATGTAGCTTCTTTATTATGGCAGGCAAAAGCAGAATTGAGCGAAGAATGGAAAGATAATTTGCTAGCGTATTATATGGATCAGGTAGATCTATTATTAGAAGAACCAGTAGACCGAATTACGTTTGTAAGTCAATACAATGGATATGTATTGATTCGTTTGTTGCAAGTATTGGGTGCATATGGATTTAGGGGCTTGTTTGAGCGGAAAGCACATTTTTTAGCAAGCATACCTTTGGCTTTACAGAATCTTAAATTTTTCATTGAGCACAAGCGTGTAGGCATTGTTACACCTGAATTTGACAGGGTATTAAAATTGGTGGTAGATCAAAATATGATCAACAAATTTGTTGCCCCGCAAGCCAACGAGAACACGCCATTAACAATCGAGGTAAATAGTTTTAGTTATAAGCGAGGCATACCTGTAGACGATACAGAAAATGGTGGCGGCTTTATGTTTGACATGCGAGGTATTTTAAATCCAGGAAGATTTGATGAGTACAAAAAATTAACAGGCAAAGACAAACCTGTGCAAGATTTTCTAGAGCAAAGAACTAAGATGGATAAATACTTAAACAGTGTATGGGATTTAATAGATATAACGGTAGAAGAATATTTGAGTAGAGGCTTTGCCAATTTGATGATCAATTTTGGTTGTACGGGTGGGCAACATAGAAGCGTATATGCAGCAGAACAAACGGCTAGACATTTAAGAAACAAATACAAACTGAAAGTAAATTTAACACATACCAATAGTGCCAACTGGGTTAAATAAAGCATCGTATGAAAGCAATGATTTTTGCAGCGGGATTAGGAAGCAGGCTAAAACCTTTTACAGACAGCCATCCTAAGGCATTGGCCCCGGTGAATGGGAAGTCTTTATTAGAGCGAAATATTTTGTATTTGCAGCAATATGGAATTAAGGATGTAGTGGTGAACGTACATCATTTTGCCAATCAAATTATTGATGCAATTGAAACAAATAATGGATGGGGATCTACAGTCACCATTTCCGACGAAACCGATGAAGTATTAGAAACAGGAGGAGGCTTAAAAAAAGCAGCGCATTTTTTTAAAGGGGAAGAGCATGTGGTTATCATGAATGCAGATATTCTAACCAATATGCAATTGGACCAAATGATACAGCAGCATAAGCAAACCGATGCATTGGCAACATTGGCCGTATCGGAAAGAAATACTTCAAGGTATTTTTTATTTGGAGACGACAGTAAGTTAAGAGGTTGGAAGCACGAGGGAACAGGAGAGGTAAAGCCTGCAGGTCTTGATACCAATGGATTACACAGTAGGGCATTCAGTGGAATACATGTTGTGCAACAATCCTTGTTTGCAAAAATTAAACGAGAAGGAAAATTCTCCATGGTAGACGTTTACTTAGACTTATGTGCTACCGAAAATATTTATTGCTTTGATCATACAGGTGCTTTATTACTAGATGTAGGAAAGCCCGAGAGTTTAAACAAAGCAGCTAGCTTATTTTTTTAATGAATAGCCCTATCCATTTTGCATTGATTGGTTGTGGCAATATTGCCACTGAACATGCAATGCAAATTGCAAGAGTAGGTGTGCTGGCTGCAGTAGTAGATACCAATATTGCTAAAGCCAAAAAATTCGGAGATCAATTCGGGGTTCCTTTTTTTGAAAACACTTCCGCTTTATATTCAACTGTTTCAATAGTAGATGTAGTGGTGATTGCCACGCCCAATGGGTTACATGCGGAACAAGCTATAGAAGCCATGCAGGCAGGTTGTCATGTATTGGTTGAAAAACCAATAGCACTAACTGTTTCAGCCGTTGAGCAAATGCAAACAGTATCGGCGCAAACCCAAAAGCAAATATTTTCGGTTATGCAGAATCGATTTAATCTTCCTGTAAAACTGATACATACACTATTGCAAAAAAAAGCATTGGGTACCATTGAGCGTGTTCAAGTAAATTGTTTTTGGCATAGACCTGCAAGCTATTATACCAATAGTTGGCATGGAACAATGGCTTTGGATGGCGGTACTTTGTTCACACAGTTTAGCCATTTTATAGACCTACTTTGTTGGTTATTTGGACCAGTACAATCGGCAAAGGCGCAATTTCAAAACAGTGCTCATCAGGGGTTAATTGAATTTGAAGACGAAGGAACCATTCAATTGGAATTTGTGTCTGGAATAAAAGGGATTATGGATTATTCAGTGAATGAACCTATTGCCAATCGAGAAGGATCAATTACTATTTTTTCATCGAAGGGAACCATTAAAGCGGGGGGAGCATACTTGAATACTTTTGAATTTAATGTAAACGACCAAGCGCTTTCTACAGAATTACAAATGGAATTAGATGCAATGTATCAAACGCCGTTTGCTCCGAACGATTATGGGAATTACAAAGGAAGTATGCGCAATCATCAACTAGTATATGATCATTTAAAAAATGCATTGCTCAACCAAGAAGCTTATTATACAACAGTAGAAGAAGCCAAGAATACCATCAGCCTGATTAATCTCATTTATCAGGCACGATAGTTGAGTTAACTTGTATAAAATTCAAGTACTATGTTGCCTACTTTTAATTTAATTGAATCTTCAGTCAGAGACGTTCAATTTGGAAAAAATGTAACCATTGTGGGCCCTGTGAATATCTATGAATGTTGTATCGGGCATGATTCATTTGTAGGTCCTTTTACAGAAATTCAAAAAGAGGTATCTATTGGTGAGCGATGCAAAATTCAATCGCATAGTTTTATCTGTAGTTTAGTCACCATTGGTAATGATTGTTTTATTGGTCACGGAGTAATGTTTATCAACGATTTATTTGATGAATTAAAACCTTCTGGAGATCAAGCAAAATGGAAACCCACGCATATTGGAAACCATGTTTCTATTGGCAGCAATGCCACCATACTTCCTGTTCATATTTGCGACCAAGTGGTCATTGGTGCAGGAGCAGTCGTAACCAAAGATATTACTGAACCTGGCGTATATGCAGGAAACCCAGCTCGGAAAATACGATAAATGAATTGTCAAAATGGAAAACCCTGCCTACTAAAAGCAGGCGAGTTCGCTGCGGTTAAACCTTGATATAGATTTTTTTCTTGTCTAGGATATAAACGATTAGCCAGTAAAATGCAATCATAGACAAAGCATATACCAATGAGCCTACTCTGGGATCATCTGCAATGGGTTTGCATAAGTTAGTGTAAAACCAAGACAGGAATGAAGTATAATGTTTGGTGCCGTCTGCATCTGTTGATTCTACCCAACGCAATAAACTTGAGAGTCTTGGTAAAAAACCACTCAATACAAAAATGAATAAAGGATTTTTTCCAAATACATCAAAGAACCTGCTCCAAGCCCCTTTTGCACCTTTGAACTCGATGGCATAAATCATGACCCCAATGGTTAATATGGCCAAGCCAGTTGTGTAAATAGTATAACTACTGGTCCATATTTTTTTGTTAATGGGGAATACCAAGTCCCAGCAATAACCAGTTGCGGTTAACACAATACCCGCAACCAATAAGCCACTCAACATATCGGTATTTTTTCCTTTTAATTGAATGTATTGACCTACCAAGAAACCAAAAATTACCTGTACAATGGCTGCAGGGGTACTCATGAAACCCTCTGGATCAAAAGGAACCCCTTCTCCTTTATAAATATGGGTTACCCCAAGAATATCAATATCAATCGGATTGCCAAACCAGCCTTGTAAACTATAAGGATCTCCATCAGCCCCTAAGGCGTAACAAGCGAACCAATACAACAGTAAAATAGACATTCCGATAATGTAGGCCCCCTTGGTTTTTCCATAAAAAACAATCACAGAAGCGAAGAAATAACAGAGCGCAATTCTTTGTAAAACGCCCAAAATGCGAATATTTTCCCAAGATTTTCCTACCAACTCTTCTCCATCCCATTTCACAAATGGGCTCCAATGCAATAAAACCCCAATTCCAAAAATAAGTAAAGTGCGTTTGATCACTTTTTTCCAGAACTCCCCAGCACCGGCAGCTTCAAAACGAGGCATCACAAAAGCCATGGCATTTCCTACAGCAAATAAAAAGAAAGGAAATACTAAATCGGTAGGCGTTACTCCATGCCAAGGGGCATGCATTAAAGGGCCAAAAATATGGCTCCAACTACCAGGATTATTTACCAGAATCATGAGTGCTACCGTAGCCCCCCTAAAAACGTCTAAGGAATAGTATCTGTTACCCATATTTTAACTGTTAGGGCTAAGATAAATCAAATGCTTATGTGAGCCAATTTATATAGATATGCATTTAAGGTTGCATATTTGCATCAATAGACTGTCATGAAAAAAGCATTAATCACAGGAATAACCGGACAAGACGGTGCGTATTTAGCAGAATTACTGCTGAAGAAAGGCTATGAAGTGCATGGAATCAAACGCAGAAGTTCTTTGTTTAATACACAAAGAATTGATCATTTTTATGAAGATCCGCATATACCAGATCGTCATTTGGTATTGCATTATGGAGACCTAACAGACAGCACTAATTTAATTCGGATAATACAAGAAGTGCAGCCAGATGAAATATACAATTTAGCTGCAATGAGCCATGTGCATGTAAGTTTTGAAACACCAGAATATACAGCCAATGCGGATGGAGTAGGGGCGCTGAGAATTTTAGAAGCTATTCGTTTATTGGGCTTAACTAAAAAGACCAAATTTTATCAGGCATCCACTTCTGAATTATATGGTTTAGTGCAAGCAGTTCCGCAGAGTGAAACCACGCCTTTTTATCCAAGGAGTCCATATGCCGTTGCTAAATTGTATGCCTATTGGATAACGGTGAATTACCGAGAAGCTTATGGCATGTATGCTTGCAATGGAATTTTATTTAATCATGAAAGTCCATTACGAGGAGAAACGTTTGTAACCAGAAAAATTACCAGAGCCGTTGCCAGAATTTCGATGGGCTTGCAAGAAACATTATATTTAGGAAACCTAGATGCACAAAGGGATTGGGGTCATGCCAAAGATTATGTAGAAGGGATGTGGCGCATGTTGCAACAAGATACCCCAGAAGATTTTGTTTTAGCTACAGGCATTACAACTTATATCAGAGATTTTGTGAGAATGGCATTTGCAGAAGTAGGGGTTGAATTGAGCTTTAGTGGAGAGGGAGTAAACGAAGTAGGGGTTATTAGTAAAATAACGAATAACGGATCCCATGGTATGAAATTGGGCCAAGCTGTTGTTAAGGTAGATCCACGGTATTATCGCCCTACAGAGGTAGATTTATTAATTGGGGATGCAACCAAAGCAAAAACAAAATTAAATTGGGTGCCACAATATACTTTAGCCGAAATGGTGAAAGAAATGGTGGCCGCAGATATTATTGTATTTAAAAAAGAACAGTTGTTGCAAAACAACGGATTCACGATAGAGAAAGAACATGAATAAGAATGAAAGGATATATGTAGCTGGCCATAGAGGAATGGTTGGAAGTGCAATTGTTAGACAATTACAAACTGCAGGGTACACCAATATTATTACACGCACTTCTGCAGAACTAGACTTGCGCAATCAGCAAGCAGTGGCCGATTTTTTTGCTGCACAAAAACCAGACTATGTTTTTTTAGCAGCTGCAAAAGTGGGGGGTATTGTTGCCAATAATACCTATCGTGCAGAATTCATTTACGATAACCTGATGATGGAAAGCAATATCATCCACCAGAGTTATGTGAATGGGGTGAAAAAATTATTGTTCCTAGGTTCATCTTGTATTTATCCTAAGATGGCACCGCAGCCATTAAAAGAAGAATATTTATTGAGTGGATATTTAGAGGGGACCAATCAGCCCTATGCCATTGCAAAAATTGCAGGTATAGAATTATGCGATAGTTACCGGGCACAGTATGGTTGTAATTTTATTTCGGCCATGCCCACCAATTTATATGGCCCTAATGATAATTACGATTTAGAAAAGAGCCATGTATTACCAGCCATGCTTCGCAAGTTTATTACGGCAAAAGCAAACAATGAACCTGCTGTGACCATTTGGGGAACAGGAACGCCTAAAAGAGAATTCTTACATGTAGATGATTTGGCGGAAGCTTGTATGTACCTGATGGAACACTACAACGAAAAGGGATTGGTGAATATAGGAACTGGAATAGATGTGACCATTTTAGAATTGGCCCAAATGGTGAAGCAAGTAACGGGGTATGAGGGAGAAATAGTGCTAGACCTATCCAAACCAGATGGTACTCCTAGAAAATTAATGGATGTTACCAAAATCAATCAATTTGGCTGGAAAGCCAGGATAGACTTACATACGGGCATTTCAATGGTGTATGAATTAGTAAAAAATGCCCCTTGGAAAAAAGAAGGCTAAAAGTAAAACAAGCATACAAAATAGTACCTTTATATTATTAAGAAATTCATTATGTCTAAAAACATTGTTATTACTGGAGGGGCAGGTTTTATTGGCTCTCATGTTATAAGATTATTTGTAAATAAATACCCCGATTATCAAATCATCAACTTAGATGCCCTCACCTATGCGGGCAACTTAGAGAATTTAAGAGATATAGAAAACAAGCCGAATTATCGTTTTGCCAAAGTGAATATTTTGGATGTGAAAGCGGTAGAAGATTTGTTTGATCAATACCAAGTAACCGATGTAATTCATTTGGCAGCTGAATCTCATGTAGATCGTTCCATTGTTTCTCCATTAGATTTTGTATACACCAATGTGATTGGAACTGTTAATTTATTGAATACGGCTAAACAAAAATGGGCGGCCGATTTGAGCAATCATCGTTTTTATCATGTATCAACTGATGAAGTTTATGGAAGCTTAGGTGCAGAAGGATTGTTTACTGAAGAAACTGCCTATGACCCACGTTCTCCTTATTCTGCAAGTAAAGCATCGTCTGATCATTTTGTAAGAGCATACCATGAAACCTATCACTTGCAAACCGTGATTTCTAACTGCTCGAATAACTACGGACCTTTTCATTTTCCGGAGAAATTGATCCCCTTGTTTATTAATAATATTATTCAAGGCAAACCATTGCCTGTTTATGGAGATGGATTGTACACCCGTGATTGGTTGTATGTAAAAGACCATGCGATTGCTATTGATATGGTATTTCACAATGGTGTAACAGGTGAAACCTATAATATTGGCGGATTTAACGAGTGGAAAAATATTGACCTAGTGAAGTTGTTGTGTACCCAAATGGATGAGAAATTGGGTAAGCCAGCTGGTACTAGTGAACAATTGATTACCTATATCAAAGACAGACCTGGACACGATAGAAGATATGCGATTGATGCATCAAAAATTAATCGTGAGTTAGGATGGAAGCCAAGTGTTACCTTCCAAGAAGGATTGAGTGAAACCATTGATTGGTTCTTAGCCAATACAGAATGGTTGAACAACGTAACCAGTGGTAACTATCAACATTATTATGAATCAATGTACAGCAACAAGTAATTATGCAGATCGAATATACCCCCATTGAAGGTTGCTTTATTATTCACGACACATTTTTTGGTGATAGTCGCGGATATTTTTTTGAGAGTTTTAATAGAAATACTTTTTTAGAAAAAACAGGAGTAGCCATCGATTTTGTACAAGACAATCAATCCAGTTCATCTAAAGGGGTGCTAAGAGGATTGCATTACCAAAACGGTGAGTTTGCTCAAGCTAAATTGGTAAGGGTGTTGAGTGGAGCGGTGCTGGATGTTGCAGTCGACCTCCGCAAGGATTCTAAAACTTTTGGACAACATGTGGCCGTTGAATTAACAGGAGAAAGCCGTACCCAATTTTTTGTTCCGCGCGGATTTGCTCATGGTTTTGTTGTTTTGAGTGAGCAAGCCACTTTCTTTTATAAGGTAGACAACTATTATCATAAAGCATCTGAGGGGGGAATTATTTACAATGATCCTGATTTAGCCATTGATTGGATGTTACCAGAAAATGAAATTAAATTGTCTGAAAAAGACTTGACATTGCCTCTTTTACGAGACACGGTAAATACCTTACTATTTTAATTTAACGCTTATACCAACATTATGAAAGGAATCATTTTAGCAGGCGGATCAGGCACTCGGTTATATCCGATTACCAAGGGAATTAGTAAACAACTGATGCCCGTATATGATAAGCCCATGATTTACTATCCACTTTCGGTATTGATGTTGGCAGGAATTAAAGAGATTTTATTTATTACAACGCCGCAAGATCAAGACCAGTTTAAGAGATTGTTAGGGGATGGTTCAGAAATTGGTTGCAGCTTTTCTTATGAAGTGCAACATGAACCGAATGGTCTTGCTCAAGCATTTGTGATTGGTGAAAAATTTATTGGCAACGACAAAGTCTGTTTGATTTTAGGAGACAATATTTTTTATGGTGCCGGATTTAGTAAGTTGGTGCAGAGCTTTAATGATGTGAATGGTGCGGCAGTATTTGCATACGAAGTAAACGATCCAGAGCGCTACGGTGTGGTAGAATTTAACGAACAAAAACAAGCCATTTCAATTGAAGAAAAGCCCAAGCAACCCAAGTCTAATTATGCGGTTCCGGGCTTGTATTTTTATGATAATTCCGTAGTAGATATTGCAAAAAATATTGCTCCCTCACCCAGAGGTGAATATGAAATTACCGATGTAAACCGGGTTTACTTAGAAAAAGGAACTTTGCAAGTGGGTATAATGAACAGGGGTACAGCTTGGTTAGATACAGGTACATTTGATTCATTTGCCGATGCATGCGAGTTTGTTCGAGTAATTGAAAAGCGTCAGAGCCAAAAAGTAGGTTGTATTGAAGAAGTAGCTTACAGAATGGGTTTTATTGACAGAGCACAATTGATGGTTTTAGGGGAGAAATATGCCAAGAGTGGCTACGGGGAATATCTTAAGCGTTTAAAGGTTTTGTAAATCTTTTAAACAAATCTGGATTCGCAGCGTTACTATGGTATGAATGCCTTTACAATCAAAGATTTAGAGAACCTGTCGGGTATTAAAGCGCATACCATCCGTATTTGGGAACAGCGGTATTCGTTCCTAAACCCGCAGCGCACAGAAACCAATATCCGTTATT
>CALRUG020000038.1:0-21790 GCA_943371295.1 Synechococcus sp. UW140
TCACCTCATTTATTATTTTATCCATTAACTTTATCTTATGCGGTATTATTTTTTATTCTTCTTCTTTTTGGTTGCACAAACTAAAATAAATGCGCAGCAGCCTAAGCAGGTTCCTATTCTAGAAGTGCCGGGTAAATTTGAATATGCACGTATTCAAGAAAAAGGGATTTCGGTTTTGCCAAGTGGTCGATATATAAACCCAGCAGGCGAAATGATTCGGATTACCCATGATCCATTTGGTATGCGTATTTCGCCAGATGGTAAAAAAGCAGTAACGCTTCACAATGGCGTATTCACTATCATTGATCTGGAAACAATGAACCCGACCAGAGTTCCATCTTATGATAAAAAAATTGCTTCACCATTTTCCAATGGGTCTTTTTTGGGAGTAGATTTTGGTAAAACTTCCAATATTGTTTATTTAAGTGGGGGAGATAATGGTGCAGTACTGGTATATGATATCAATACTATGAAGCGATTGGATTCTATTTCATTGAACGGGAAAATTGGGAAGGATTTGTTCGAAGATAGCTTCACTTCTGATTTATTATTTAATGAAGGGAAAAACGAATTGATTGTTTTGGATCGTGCCAACTACAGATTGGTTAGAATTAATTTAACCACAAAGCAAATTGATGCTTCTATACCATGTGGAAGGCTTCCATTTGGTTTGTCTTTGAGCCCAGACAAACGTTTTGCATTCGTAGCTAATGTAGGCATGTATGCTTATCCTTTAATTGATGGGATGACTGAAAAAAATTATGATTCTTTGTTAATACCTCATCATCCATACGGAGACAATACCAAGGAGTCCATTAATGGAACTGTTATTGATGGGAAAAAAATACCCGGTGTGGGTAGCCCACTTTCGCCAGAAGCAATGAGTGTGTTCGTTATTGATTTAAACAGCAATAAAGTGCTCAATAAATTCAAGACCGGGCATCAAATTGGGGAATTAATTGAAGATATAGAAGTAGTAGGTGGGGCAAGTCCCAACTCCATTGTAGTTGGAAAAAAATATGCATATATCTCGAATGCAACCAATGATAATATTAGTGTGATTGATTATGCAAATCAAAAATTAATCAAGCATATTCCCATTAAAGTGAGTGCTACCATTGACCAGTTTAGGGGTTTATTGCCTTTTGGCTTAACATTGAGTCAGGATGAGAAAAAACTATTCGTAGCATTATTGGGCTTTAATGCAGTAGCCGTTATTGATATTGAGTCTTCTAAAACAATCGGTTTAATTCCAACAGGATGGGGGCCATCTAGAGTGATGTTGGGGAAAGACGAAAAAGAATTATACATCATTACAGCAAGAGGATTGGGAGCAGGTCCAAATGGTGGTGCTGGTTATAAGAAACCCATTCAAGGAACATTTATTAGCGATTTACAATTGGGTTCTTTTCATAAAGTGGCTATGCCCAATTCAGATCAGTTAGCAAAATATACTGCTACTACCTTGTCTAATACTTTTTTTAGGTCAACTGTTGCGCTCAATCAAAACCCATTGCCGCCATTGCCAGGTGTTTATCAAAGCCCTATTAAATACATCGTGTATATCACGAAAGAGAATAGAACTTATGATGAAGTGTTTGGACAAATTAAAGAAGCGAAGGGGGATAGCAGTTTAGCAAGATTTGGCATCAACAATGCCTACACTTTGTTGGCCAATCAGCGAGAAAAATTCAAAGGACTTAAGGTTACACCTAATCATCATAAAATTGCTCGTCAGTTTTCGTTCAGCGATAACTTTTATTGCGACAGCGATGCCAGTATTCATGGGCATCATTGGATGATGGGAGTTATTCCCAATGAATGGGTTGAAACCAATTCGAGTGTGAGTAAAACAGCCAAATATTTTTCTACAGCACCTGGTAGAAGATTCCCCGGTTCTACAGGAAGCATGGACCCAGAAGACTTTGCAGAAGCAGGAGGTATTTGGGAGGCTTTTGAAAGAAAGAAAAAACTGTTTTATAATTTTGGTGAAGCCAATGAAACAGCGCATGTTAGAGAAGAATGGTATGATACCGCAACCGGTGCTGGGCATGGGGTAATGGTGCCTATGCAAAAAGCATTGTTCCCTAAAACTAGCTGGAACTATCCTGGTTACAATACGAATATTCCCGATCAATATAGGGCCAACCAATTTGAAAAAGAATTTACCAAAAAATGGATCAATGGTAAAGAAGAAATGCCTAGTTTGATGACCATTCAATTACCCAATGATCATATTGCCAAAGCTAGACCTGAAGATGGGTATACCAGTGCACATTCTTTTATGGCAGACAACGACTTAGCATTAGGCAGAATGCTTCACTTCTTATCTAGAACAAAGTATTGGAAGAATATGCTGGTAATTATTACAGAGGATGATCCGCAAGGAGGAGTTGATCATATAGACGCTCACCGCTCTATCCTTATGATGGCTGGCCCTTATGTTAAAAAAGGACATATCAGTAATACACATGCTAATTTTGGTTCTATTTTAAAAACCATTTACAATATATCAGGAGTGCCATATGTAAACCAATACGATGTTACTGCTACTTTATTACAAGACTTTTTTACAGATAAACCAGATTTCACTCCTTATACATTAGAAATGCACGACACGAGAATTTTTGATGTTAATAAAGCAATGAAGAAATACAAGACAACTATTGATTGGAATAAAATTATGAAAGGGCCTGAAATGGATAAGCTAGAAGACATGCGTGCAGATCATTATCGTCAACAAAAACAAGCCATCATTATAAAATAAAATCATGCGAAAGGGAGTTATTGTATTACTGGCTATTGTTTTGTGTGGGAGAATTCATGCTCAAGTGGATACAGCTGTATTGTTGAAAGAAGTAATGGTTACCGCAACCAGAAATAAACAAGCCGGTTTATTAAGTCCTTATTCTATTAGTAAATTATCTATTCAAAGCATACAACAATTTCAAACAAGAACAAGCCCAGAAGCATTAGTAGGTACTGCTGGTATTTTTGTTCAAAAAACCAATCATGGTGGTGGTTCTCCTTTTGTTCGGTCTTTAACGGGTAATCAAAATTTGTTAATGATTGATGGGATTAGATTGAATAATGCCACTTATCGATATGGCCCTAATCAGTATTTTAATACGATTGATTTATTTTCTGTTGGATCAATAGAAGTTGCAAGGGGTACTGGCTCTGTTCAATATGGTTCTGATGCAATGGGAGGTGTTATTCAAGTTTTTACAAAAGATCCCTCATTTTCTGAGAAAGCTAAATTGACGGGCAATATCATTGGAAGAGTATTTAGTCAAGATGCGGAATATACAGGCAGAACTGAATTGGTATATAGTGCTGCTAAAACAGCTATACAAATTGGATACACAACAAGAAAATTTGGTGATTTGCCTGGCGGTGATACTACAGGTTTTCAAAAGCCAAGTGGGTATAAGGAAAATGCGATTGATATCAAATTAAAGTGGCAGTTGAATAGTCAATGGTTATTTACTGCTGCACACCAACAAGTACAACAAAGCAATGTGCCCCTGTATCATAGAGTGGCATTGGAAAATTTCGCCTATTATCAGTTTGATCCACAACAAAGACAATTGAGTTATTTAAAATTGGAGGGCAAGTTTCAACATCCCTATTTTTCTAAGTTGAGTTTTATTGCATCATCACAAAAGAATCAAGAGCGAAGAAATTATTGGCGAAATGGAAATGCCAATCGTTTTATTGAAGAAGACCGAGTAAAAACTTTAGGATTTACTACCGATATTTTTTCAGTCATTTCTACTCATTGGACTGCTAATTCAGGTGCAGAGTTTTACAGTGACAAAGTAAATAGTTCCAAACAGCAGATCGCCATTACCGGTGGTGCAATTCTGAATCAACGCGGCTTATATCCCAACGGTGCTACTATGCAAAATTTTTCATTATATAGTTTGCATCATGTTAAATTCGGTAAGTTTAATGTAGAGGCTGGACTCCGTTACAATACCTTGCAAATCACTGTAGACACTGCATTGGTGAAACCATCTTCCTTGGTATCGAATGCTGCATTGCTGTATCAAATTAATAAGAATCAATCGCTATACGCATCTTACAGTACAGGATATAGAGCTCCTAATATTGATGATATGGGAACCTTGGGTTTGGTTGATTTTAGGTATGAAGTTCCCGCTTATGGTTTAAAGCCTGAGAAGTCTTTTAATACAGAATTGGGTTATAAAATTGAAACTAAAAAACTGCAATTGTCATTGGCTTTGTATTATATGCATTTAACCAATATCATCAATCGTGTTCAAGTGATTGGTCAACAAGTGGGCGGTTATAATGTATATATCAAAGAGAACAACCAAGAATCATTTATCAGAGGTATAGAATACGATATTCAAATTCTCTTTTCTGAGAAATTATTATTCAGTAGTAATGGGGCTTATTCATATGGTCAAAATACCAGTAGGGCAGAACCCATGAGAAGGATTCCTCCTTTTAATGGAAGAACCTATATACAATTTACACAGCCCAATATTCAATACAGTCTTGAGTATATTTATGCTGGTGTTCAAAATAGATTGGCTCAGGGTGATAAAGACGACAATCGAATTCCAAAAGGTGGAACCCCTGGTTTTGGTATATTGAATTTGCATGCTTCAACAAAAATAGTTGGCATACAGTTGAATACTGGTATCACCAATATTTTTAATGCCGATTATCGTATGCATGGAAGTGGCATTAACGGTATGGGAAGGAATTTGTATATTTCTGCCCAATTTAGTTTTTGATGGAACAATTGCTGCAACAACTCTCTACAAATATTCAAGGGGAACTGTATTTTAATTTAACTGCAGAACACCAGATGCAGTTGATGGCTTATTCAACAGATGCGTCTGTTTATCAGGAGAAGCCATTGGCTGTTGCTATTCCACAAAATATAGATGATATCAAAGCCATCATTGGCTTTGCCAATACCCATTCTATTACCATCATTCCGAGAGCAGCAGGTACATCGTTGGCAGGACAAGTGGTGGGCAATGGTATGGTGGTAGATATTTCTAAACACTTTAATCAAATGATTGAAGTAAATGTAGAAGAGCGATGGTGTAGGGTGCAGCCAGGTGTAATTAGAGACGACTTAAACCATTACCTAAAGGGATTTGGGCTGATGTTTGGTCCTGAAACCTCAACAGCTAATAGAGCTATGATTGGCGGAATGGTGGGGAATAATTCTTGTGGCTTGCACAGTATTGTATGGGGCTCTGCGAGAGATCATTTAATAGAAGCATCTGTAATATTAAGCGATGGCACAACTACCGTGTTTAAAGAACTGGATTTACAGGAACAGATTTCTACAAATGGATTAGAGGGAAATATTTATCAAGGGCTTTCTACCATATTGCAAAATCCGCTTAACCAAGATTTGATTCAGCAAAATTTCCCCACTAAAAATGTAGTAAGAAGAAATACCGGATATGCTTTGGATGCTTTGCTTGATATGCAACCTTTTAAAGCAGAAGGCAGCAAATTCAATTTGTGTAAACTCTTGGCAGGTTCAGAAGGAACATTGGCTTTTATTACAGAATTAAAGTTGAATCTATTGCCCCTTCCGCCCAAAGAAATAGGATTGATAGCAGTTCATTGTACTTCTTTGAGTCAATCATTGTATGCCAATATAGAAGCATTAAAGCAGGGGCCAATGGCTTCCGAATTGGTAGATAAAATGATCATGGATTTCACCATTGGGCATCCAGAATACCAAAAGAATCGATTTTTTATTGAAGGAAATCCTGCAGCATTGTTGATGGTTGAATTCATGGAAGACACCAAAGCAGCATTGGATGAAAAAATTAATGCAACCATTGAAGCATTAAATGCTGCATCATTGGGTTATGCATTTCCTGTATTGTATAATACAGATACCAAATATGCTTGGGATATTCGTAAAGCAGGGTTGGGTTTATTGCGAAATTTAAAAGGAGATGCACAACCAGTGAATCTAATTGAAGACTGTGCGGTATCTACCAATGACCTTCCCTTATATATTGATGAGTTACAACAATTATTAGAACGACATGGAGTAACTGCTTCTTATTATGCACACGCAGGCGCAGGGGAATTGCATGTTGAGCCTATTTTGAATTTAAAATCAACTGATGGGGTAAAACAATTTAGAGAAATACTAAAAGAAACAGCCGCATTAGTTAAAAAATACAATGGCTCTTTATCAGGTGAACATGGTGATGGGAGATTAAGAGGAGAGTTTATTCCTGCCATGGTAGGTAATGAAGTGTTTGACTTGTTTAAACAGGTGAAGCAATTATTTGATCCAAAGGGAATATTTAATGCAGGTAAAATCACTGATACCCCTGCAATGGATTCGCATTTTAGAATGAAACAAAATGTGCCTATCAACTTAGGTAAAACGCTGTTTGATTTTTCTGCTGATGAAGGCATTTTAAGATTGGCAGAAAAATGTTCCGGTTCTGGCGATTGTAGAAAGTCTGAAATTAGTGGGGGATTGATGTGCCCGAGCTTTATGGCCACTCGCAGCGAAAAAAATACCACTCGTGCAAGAGCCAATGTGTTGAGACAATTTTTGAGTGATCCCAATGATGCAACACCCTATAATCATGGAGAGATTAAAGAGGCCATGGATTTGTGTTTGAGTTGTAAGGGATGTAAAATTGAATGCCCTTCTAGTGTTGATATCACTAAAATGAAAGCAGAATTTTTACAGCAATATTATGATGCAAATGGAACTCCATTCAGGTCTAAGTTGGTTGGAAATTTTGCAGCTCAAATGAAATTAGCTTCCTTGTTTAGACCTATTTATAATTTTGTTTTTGGAACAACTGTATTGCGTAAAATAGCCAATAGCTTGGTGGGGTTTCATCCAGACCGTTCCATGCCTTTGTTGGGGAAAGTTCAAGTTAACAGATGGCATAAAAAAAGGATTCCCAACAAAGCCAATACTACCCAACGTAAAGTCTATTTTTTCTGTGATGAGTTTACCAATTTCTTAGATAGTTCTATTGGGCAGAAAGCCATTTTATTATTAGAACAGTTGGGTTATCAAGTAATTATTCCAGAACATTTAGAGAGTGGAAGATCCTATTTGTCAAAGGGATTGCTTCGCAAAGCTGCTGCTATTGCCAATCAAAATATTCAGTTATTGTCTCCCTTGGTTTCTGCTGAAATCCCTATCGTGGGTATTGAACCGTCTGCATTGTTAACACTTAGAGATGAGTACAAAGATTTAGCGAGCCAAGAGAATAAGACAGCTGCAATCCATCTTGCCCAATATAGCTTCACTATTGAAGAGTTTATTGCCCGTGAAATAAATGCAGGGAATATTCATGCTAATGCATTTACTCAAGAGGCAAAACATATTGCCATTCATGGGCATTGTTATCAGAAAGTATTGTCTTCGCAAAACTTCAGTAAAGAAATAATGTCATTACCAAAGAATTATACTGTTGAAATCATTCCATCGGGTTGTTGTGGAATGGCTGGATCATTCGGGTATGAAAAAGAGCATTATGAAGTTTCGCAAAAAGTAGGAGGGTTGGTCTTGTTCCCTGCTGTGCGTAATAAAGCCGACGATACTATTATTGCTGCTGCGGGTACATCTTGTAGGCACCAAATAAAAGATGGTACTCAAGTGGAGGCGCTTCATCCTGTAGAGATATTGTTTGCCGCGTTAGTTTAGATTTCTGTATTCGTTGGGGGTGATGCCTACTTTTTGTTTAAATAAACGAGTAAAATGTTGTGGGTATTTAAAACCCAATTCTATTGATATTTCATTGATATTTTTATCGGACTCAACCATCTTTTTCTTAGCAGTTTCAATGGTCTTGTTTTGTAAGTAGTCTTTGGCAGATTGTCCTGTTTCTTTTTTAATTAAGTCTCCAAAGTAATTGGCAGATAAATTTAATTGTTGCGCAAAATAAGACACAGCAGGTATGCCAATTTGATGCGGTTGCTCGGAATTAAAATAGTCTTTTAATAATTGCTCAAATTTCGCTAAGAGTCCTTTGTTAATATTGTCCCTAGTAATAAATTGGCGATCATAAAAACGTTGACAATAGTCTAGAAACAATTCAATATTGGCTGCGATTAATTTTTTACTGTGTTTATCTATTGGTTGATTTAATTCAAACTGAATTTTTTGAAAAGAAGATAGAATCATTGCTCTTTCATCCTCCGATAAGTGAAGGGCTTCGTGGGTTTCATAATCAAAAAACTGGTACTCGTCTATTCGTTTGCCAAGGGTAGTGCCTAATAAAAAGTCTGGATGAAAAACAAGTCCAAATCCCATGGGCTGATAAGGTGCGGGCGGTTTTTGCATTTCCATGACTTGTCCTGGCGCAAAAAAAGCCAATGTACCTGCTTGGTAGTCGTATAAATGACGACCATATTTTAGATCTCCGCATTTTACATCTTTTAAATAAACACAGTACATGCCGTATTGGAATTTGATGCTGGTTACATTACCCCAATCACGCATACTCGCATTGGAGAAATCTATTACCGTTACTAATGGGTGCAGTGTTTTGTGGTTGTTGTCTGCGTTGTATTTACTGATATTATTGATCGGGTAAATGAATTCCATGAATTTAATTTGTTTAACGAAAATAGTCATTGCATTGAAGCAGTTCCCATAACCTATCATTAATTGGTAAAAATGGTAGGTAAATCAGTAATTTGTATACTAAAATCGGTTGGTAAAGTATGAGCTTTGAATAATGAAAACAACAATATTAAGCCTGACTTTCGTCATTTTATGCATTGGTTCTGCTTCCGCACAAACTGAAAATGAAATCATCCAACTTTCCGCCAAAAAATGGCAATGGATGTCTGATAAAAACGTAGATTCACTAAGCGTTTTATTCCACGATAAAAGTGATTTTGTGCATATGGGTGGAACTTGGGGTAAAGCAAGAGAAATTGATATCATTAAGGGAGGGTTTATCTGGTACAAAAAAGCCGAAGTTTACAGTAATGCGGTTAAGTTTATAGGCAATACAGCTGTATTATTGAGTGATATGGATTTGGTTGCAGTTGTTGGAGGGAATGATGCTATTAACTCATTTATGGTAACCGAAGTGTACGTTAAGGAAAATGGTCAATGGAGTTTAGCACAACTAACTTTTTCTAAGTTGTCAAGACCTGTAAAATTGAAAACGAATTAATTTAAAATATTTCTGTTATGGCAAAATTTCAACTAAAAGTAAATGGCAAACCTTTACAAGTAGAGGCAGATCCATCTACTCCATTGCTTTGGGTTTTGAGAGATCACTTGCATTTAGTGGGCACTAAATTTGGATGTGGAGTAGGCGCCTGTGGGGCATGCACTGTGCATCTAAATGGTAGAGCAATGCGCTCTTGTCAATTGCCCGTTTCATCAGTTGGCACTCAAGCAGTTACTACCATTGAAGGAATTGTAAGTGCAGAAAAAGAAATGCATCCTGTTCAAAAAGCCTGGCTAGAATTAGATGTGGCTCAATGTGGTTATTGTCAAACCGGCCAAATCATGTCTGCAGTGGCTTTGTTAAAAAGCAATCCCAATCCCACAGAAGCTGAAATAGAATCTGCCATGACAGGTAATATTTGCAGGTGTGGAACTTATTTAAGAATCAAAGCAGCTATTCAACAAGCAGCTAAATCATCCAATAAATAATTTTAGTAAATGAAAAACGCAAATAATAATCAAAGCAGACGTTCATTCCTAAAAGTTACTTCTTTAACTGGAGGTGGAATGATGATTGGATTTAGTTGGTTTGCAAATTTAATTCCCAATGAAGCAATAGCCGCAGCTACTGATAAAATGGATTGGGTAGAGCTTACTGGATTTATTAAAATCACTCCTGATAACCAAGTAAAAATATTTAATCCCAATCCAGAGTTTGGGACCAATGTAATGACTTCATTACCCATGATGGTAAATGAAGAATTAGAAGCAGATTGGAGTAAAGTAATTGTAGAAATGGGGGATTATGACACACCTCGTTTTAAGAGTCAGTTTACTGGTGGAAGCAGGGCGATGGCTATGGCTTGGAGGCCACTAAGAACGGCTGGTGCAACTGCCAGACTAATGTTGATGCAAGCTGCTGCTAATGAGTGGGGAGTGCCAATGTCTGAGCTCACTGTTTCAAAAGGAGTAGTGATGCATAAAGCATCTAATAAGTCTGCGAACTATGGGGCTTTAGCCACTGCAGCAGCTAAATTGCCCAAACCTGAAAAAGTAGAGTTAAAAAAAGTTGCAGAGTTTACTTTATTAGGTACTCCACAGAAAAATAAAGTGGGGAAGGAAATTGTGGGTGGTGAATCTTTATTCACCATCGATTATAAAATGGAAGGGATGTTAATTGCGATGGTCATACATCCTCCAGCATTTGGAATGGAACTTAAATCTTTTGACGCTACAGAAGCATTGAAAATGCCTGGTGTAAAAGCTGTTTTTGATTTTCAGGTGTATAAAGATGGTTATGCGAAAGCTGGTTTTGATACACGTGCATTTAATAAATTGATTGCCGTTGTGGGTAATTCAACATGGGAAGTGATGAATGCGCGAAAGAAAGTAGTGGCTCAATGGGCGCCCATTCAAGATACCAAGGAAATGGTGATGGCAAGAACGGGTAAAAGAGAAGAAATTATTCCTGCTGGATTAGAAAGCACGGAAACTCATTTGCGATTGATGCACGAAATGCAAAAAAAACCTACACGTGTAGCAAGAAAAGATGGTGATCCAGAAACTGCATTTAAGAATGCTACAAAAATTTTAGAAAGAACCTATACTGCTCCATTTTTAGCGCATAATCCAATGGAGCCAATTAGCTGTGTTGCACATATTACCGATGAAAAAGCATTTTTTGTAGCACCTATTCAGATACCTGAAATGATGAAACAAAATATTGTTTCCAATTTAGATATTAAGCCTGAGCAAATTGAAATGAAATTGGCTAGAATGGGTGGTGGTTTCGGCCGCAGGGCTTATGGGCATTATATTGTAGAAGCAGGGCATATTTCAAAAAAAGTAAAAGCACCGGTTAAATTAATTTATACAAGAGAAGATGATTTAACCAATGGTATTTATAGGCCTACTTATATCATGACCTATAAAGCGGCAATTGATAAAGACAATAATGTAACTGCTATTCATGTAATAGGAGGTGGAATACCAGAAAGTCCATTGCATGAAAATCGTTTTCCTGCAGGAGTGTTTGACAATTATTTAGCGGAGAGTTGGGATATGCCCTCGAATATTACGATAGGCGCTTACAGAGCACCTCGTTCTAATTTCAATGCAAGTGCAGAACAATCTTTCTTAGATGAATTGGCAGAAACAGTAGGAAAAGATCCGTTGGATTTCCGAATTGAAATGTTGAAGAAAGCAAAAGCAAATCCTGT
Source organism: Synechococcus sp. UW140 (assembly GCA_943371295.1). Lineage (GTDB taxonomy): Bacteria > Bacteroidota > Bacteroidia > Chitinophagales > Chitinophagaceae > Sediminibacterium. The sequence goes on from CALRUG020000038.1 coordinate 11,395, forward strand.
TGGTAAAAACAATGATTACAATGCAGATCGATTTATTGCTGTATTAGAATTGTTGAAGGAAAAATCAAATTGGGGAAGCCCTGCTACTAAAAATGCGAAGCGTGGTGTATCTGCTTATTTCTGTCATGCATCTTATGCCGCTCATGTGGTAGATATAACGATGAAGAATGGACAACCTTATGTAGAAAAAGTAGTAACAGCTATGGATTGCGGTTTTGTAGTGAATCCGGAGGGGGCGAAGAATATGGTAGAAGGTGCGGTGGTAGATGGAATTGGAAATGCATTGTATGGGGAACTTATTTTAGATAAAGGAGCCACCGTACAAAAGAATTTAAATTCATATCGAATCATCAGACATAGGGAAGCACCTAAAAAAATTGACGTGCATTTTGTACAGAACAATATTGATCCAACTGGTTTAGGTGAACCTCCTTTTCCGCCAGTGTTTGCTGCAGTTGCAAATGCGCTGTATAAAGCAACAGGGAAGCGTTTGTATGATCAACCATATATCAAGCAACTGAATAAAGCTTAATTTTACCACTTATCCATTAATGCCGCTTAATTGCGGCTTTTTTGGCTTTATTTTCCAACGGTTTTTTAATTAAAACGGCTTAATTGGAAAATACTGCTACATGAGACCCATTATTCATTTTTTTATTTTGGTAATTGGCCTATTGGTTACTTTGCCTGTTATTGCACAGACAATCATTTCTGGAACTGTAAAAGCGCCTGGAAAATTGAATGCAGAAGGTGCCATAGTGACCCTTGTACAAGCTAAAGACAGCAGTTTAGTCAAAGTTGTTTTAACAGATAGTCTTGGTCAATTTGAAATCATCACCAACAAAACTGGGCTGTTGATGATGACGGTAGTATACCAAGGGGCAGCAAAATATTTTAGTCAACCAATTAATTTATTGGGTACACAACAGTTTGTAAAACTAGAACCAATTCAATTGTTGCCGAAGGGGGGTAATACACTTGATGAAGTGATGGTTGCCAGCAAATTACCATTTGTAGAGAAAAAAATTGATCGAACGGTCATTAACCCTGATGCATTGATTTCTAATGCAGGAAACAATGCACTTGAAGTATTAGAAAAATCACCTGGAGTGCAAGTAGATGTCAATGGCAATATCAGCTTAAGAGGGAAGCAAGGTGTTATGGTGTTTATTGATGATAAGCCTACTTATTTAACTTCAGCTGATTTAGCGAACTATTTGCGTTCATTGCCATCCAGCACTTTGTCCACTATTGAAATTATGACCAATCCGCCCGCCAAATACGATGCAGCAGGGAATGCTGGAATCATCAATCTCAAATTAAAGCGCACCAAAACAAAGGGGATTAACGGCAGTTTTAATTCTAGTTATGGGCAGGGGGTTTATGCAAGAACGAATAATAGTGTTAATCTGAATTATCGCATCAATAAAATCAATTTCTTTACCAATCTGAGTTATAATATCAATCAGTCTTTTCAGGATTTGTTCATTGAACGACAGTATTTTAAACCCAATACAACGGTTTTGAATTCTACTTTTTATCAGAACTCATTTATTCAAAGAGTATCAAATGGATTTAATGGTAAATTAGGTTTTGATTATTATATCAATAAGAAATCCACTTTTGGATTGGTGTTCAATGGTTTTATAAATCAGAACAATACCACAACCACCAATAAAGCCTCAGTGGGGGACGGCAGTGCACAATTGCAATCATTGGTTCAAGCATTCAGTCCTTCCAAACGACAATTCAATAACCAGTCTGTCAACTTGAATTATTCTTATAAACTCAATGATCGAGGGCGTGAAATATCAACCAATGCAGATTATGTTGGCTACCATGGTGTAACCAATCAATATTTATTGAATAGTATTTTTGATGCCAATAATAATTTTGTTTCCAAAACCAATTTAATCAGCGACCTGCCTTCTGACATTAATATTTGGGCCGTCAAAGTAGATTATTTGAATCCACTTAAAAATGGTGGACGTTTTGAAGTTGGAATGAAATCCAGTTATGTAAATACCAATAATATCGCCAATTTCTTTGATGAATCTAACGGAGTACAATCGCCTAATTATGATTTTTCAAATCATTTTTCTTATAAAGAAAATATTAATGCAGCCTATATTAACTATAATTTCAATCGCAAGAAATTTTCATTTCAAACTGGTTTAAGATTTGAAAATACCAATATCAAAGGCAATCAGTTGGGTAATCCACAACGTCCTGATTCTAGCTTTACCAGACAGTACAATAATTTATTTCCAACAGTGTTTATGTTGTATCGGGTAGACTCACTTGGGAAGCATCAGCTAGGATTAAGTATTGGCAGAAGAATCAATCGTCCTGATTACCAATCAATGAATCCATTTACCTATCCTTTAGACCGATTTACTTTGTATTCTGGTAATCCATATTTACAGCCAACTTTCTCTCAAAATATTGAATTGTCTCATACTTATAAAAACCGTTTTACGACTGCTTTTGAATTCACATATGTGAAAGACGTGATCAGCGAAACCATTCAACAAGAGAATGGTATTTTTTATAGTAGGCCAGGAAATCTTGGTCAACAATTTTCGTATAGCCTTTCCTTTAACGGTGCATTTAATCCAGCAAAATGGTGGGTTTTACAATTGTATACTGAATTAACATACAATGAATTTAAATCAACAATCTATGGGCAGCAATTAAATAACATTGGTAGTTTTTGGTTTATTAGTCCAACCAATCAATTTGTATTAAATAAAAAATGGTCAGCAGAGTTATCTGGAACATACACCAGTCGTGTAGTCACTGGTCAATTCATTACCATTCCGGTTTGGACAATGCGAATGGGACTTTCAGTTAAAATTTTAAAAGATATGGGGTCATTGAAATTCACGCTGAACGATATGTTTTATTCAAATCAACCCGGGGGAGATATTTTAGCAGTGGCTAATTCAACGGCTAATTGGAAGAGTTTTTTGGATACCCGTGTTGGCACCATTGCATTTAGTTATAGATTTAATAAAGGCAAAAGTTTGAATGCCCGCAATACAGGTGGCATAGATGCAGAAAAAGGACGTGTGAAATAGTGTTATGTTTTGCCTAAATTTTTATAGTTTCAACAAAATTTAAACCAAATACACTGTCCATTGTAATTGCATTATTCTTTGAATAAATGATGCAATTGTATGAGTAGGATAGAACAACTAAAACTTGAGTTAAAGAATACGAGAGAAGCTTTATTGGCACATCCAGTTTATGCCAAAATCAATGATTTATCAGGGTTAAAACAATTTACCCAACACCATGTGTTTGCTGTTTGGGATTTCATGAGCTTGTTAAAATCCTTACAAATCAATTTAACCTGTGTGCAACTTCCTTGGATGCCTCGTGGCTTGGCGAACACCCGGTTCTTAATTAATGAAATTGTTGTTGGTGAAGAATCTGATGTGGACGAGTCTGGTAATAGAATTAGTCATTTTGAGTTGTACTTGAAAGCCATGCAACAAATGGGGGCAAGTACTTTATTGATTGATCATTTGTTTGCTCAATTACAAAATGGCAAAAACATTCAACAAGCAATTAAAGATGCTGCTATTCCTACTGAGGTAAAAGCTTTTCTGCAATTTACCTTTGATATTATTGAGTATCATCCCATTCATGTTCAAGCTGCTGTATTTACTTTTGGAAGAGAGGATCTAATTCCTGATATGTTTTTACGAATCTTAGAAAAAATTTATGCGGAGTATCCAGAGAAGGTTTCCATATTTAAGTATTATATCGAAAGACATATTGAAGTAGATGGTGGACATCATGGTCAATTAGCCCTTGAAATGGTCACTTCATTATGTGGAGATGATGAAACAAAATGGAAAGAAGCTACTGCGGCTTCTATTCAATCTTTAACCGTAAGGGCTCATTTGTGGGATGGAATTTTGAAGGCTTTATAAATAGCTAAATCGCGGTTTTCATTTACTGCTAATCTAGATTTTGCATGAATGATTTATTTTTTAAAATAAATAGTCATTCCAATTGCACCGTCGTGATTGGTTGTTTCGGAGTAGAAGTTATTGATTCCTGCTTCTTGTAAAATAAAGAATATTTGGTTGAGGGAATGTAAGTTCATTTGCATTTCAGGATCAGAGGAGGAATTCAATATATTTAAAGCAGTTTTTTTAAATTGAGCAAGGGTTGATTTTATTTTACCCAAAATTGAATTGGGGGCGATCCCGAAATTATTTTTGAATTTCGTTTTTGCAAAAGTTAAATGAATTACACCCACGCCATTTTTTGCTACTAGTTGAACGAGTTTATTGAAAATAACTAGTACTCTTTTTTGAGGAATATGTTGAAGTACAATGTACGTGTTCACTAAATCAAACTGCGTTTCTTCAACTTCACTCAATTGGTCATCTGATTTATATAGTTTAACATTATCAAAAGCGGATAAATTATTTTTTGCTTCCGAAAGCATCCCTTCTGATACATCAACACCAACTACGCTGTTACATAATTTTGCTAATGGTAAAAGTAGTCTCCCTGTTCCACAGCCAAAATCAAGTGCAGTTGCTGGATGGAAGCTTGGGTCTATTTTTTTATTAATGTTGGTTAATATCTGTTGAATATATTTTTCACCTGAGGCAAAGAATTCATTCTTACTATCTGCGGTTAAATTTTCTAGACGAAATTTTTCATTTGTATACACACCAAAATAGGGGTCATTTTCCCCCCATTCTTGCCAAGCTTTATCTGTATTCATTGTATATTATTGAACGGCAATTTAGGGATTATTTTATTGGCAATTACTCATTAGCTTGGATTGTCGGCTACGCTTCGCTCGTTGTAATGCATTCGCTGGGATTGTCGGCTTCGTTTCACTTCGCCGACTTCCCACCGCATTGACCTTACCCAAATCTCTGTAAAATGTTCAATCGCTTTTTTATTGCTTTAGTGTTCGCGGAAGTACTCGTTCAATTCAGATAATCCAATCAACTTATTAAGCTCGCTTCAAAAGCACTCGCTTCGCTCGTTGTAATGCATTCGCTCCGGCTCGATCAAGCAAGCTTGTCTCGCCTCCGCTCACACATTACTGAAGGCTTTTGAAGCTCGCAGTTGTTTTCAAATAAAATCGCTTAAAACTTCCGCTCACATATGCACATAAAAAAAGCTCCGAATTTCTTCGGAGCTTTGTGATCCCGCTGGGACTAACTTATTTTCTCTCTATTTCTTTTTATTTCTTCTAATTGGTTCATTTTCAATAATAATTCCCAAATGTGAGGTGTTTTTTCAAGCGGTAAATAACCCTACATTGCTCGAAATGTTTACCCATTGTTTACCCCAGATTCTAAAACTAACCATATTCAATTATATGATATAGTTGGTTTTTAATACCAGACCATTATTGATTCATTTTGCAATCAAATTTGATTCATGTCTACAACAACATTAAAAATTGTACTACGAACTGATAAGGCTAATGCTCAAGGATTATGTCCTATAAATATTAGGATTACTCGAAACCGTAAAGTTAGCTATGTTTCAACTAATATAAAGATTCAGCCCGAATTATGGGATAAAGCTAATTGTCGTGTCCGCAAAGGTCACCCGAACTCTGTAAGGGTAAACCATTATCTCCAAACCATGCTTGTTAAGTATACAGATGAATCCCTTAAGGTTGAATTCAATAATGATAATACTAGTATTAAGAACATTAAAGAGGCAATCGTTGGAAAGGTTTTGCCTTCATTTTTTGAATATGCCCAAGAAATCCTTAAACGCTATAAATCTCGAGGAAGCTTTGGTTCTTATGATAGAGGTTTGTCAATCTTAAATAAACTTTTACTCTATTCCAAGAATGAAAAATTGACTTTTAAGGACATAAATGTTCGGTTTTTAATAAAATATGAAGACTATCTGCTTCATTTTCACAAGAATAGTATAAATACTATAGGAAAAGACATGAAGTTTTTACGTACTGTTTTTATGTATGCAATTAAGGAATCAATAATAAAGGCAGAAATAAGCCCATTTAAGGCATATAAGATTAAGTCTGAGCCAACATCAAGGAGTTTTCTCGAACAGCTCGAAATAGAGCTTTTGAGGGGATTTAATGGCACTGCTTTAATGAATCATTGTAGAGATATTGTTTTGTTTCAATATTATTCTGGTGGAGTAAGGATTTCAGATGCATTAACACTCAGGATAACTAACGTTAAAGATGGGAATTTAACGATACAAATTAGAAAGTCTGGGATTCAACTCTCCCATAAATTGACAAATACTGCAATAGAAATTATTCAGCCATATTTAATTGGCAAAGATGAAAGCGAGAGGCTATTCCCATTTATTGATAGTAAAATAAGTGACTTAGATAATTTTTTTATGGACAAAGCAATCTCAAGTTCAACAGCTTTGATAAATAAAAGTATAAAAGCTATTGCAAAATCCGTAGGTCTTAATAAGTCAATATCAACACATTCATTTAGGCATAGTTTTGCAATAAATGCTATAAAAAAGGGGATTCCTATCGAATATATCCAGAAAATACTTAAGCATTCAAATATTAGAGAAACTATGATTTATGCTAAGATTCAAAATAATGAAATTGATGAAGTTTTGAGTAAATTCGATAAGTAAAACCTTTATTATGTGGGAAAAAGATAAGCTGTCATTCTTTGATTTATATTGGGATTCAAAACCAAAGTTTGAATCAGAAGACTTTAAAAAAGCACTTTTTTCAAAAGGGTTAGAAATTGAAACTGTTGAAATAAATTGCTACGAACCACCATATTTAAACCAAATTGAATTCAAGCCTCACCATTTTATAGGCTCATTAAAGGCTTATTGGCTTGGTTTAGATGCAGCAGCTTGGGTTAGATTTCCAATTATAGATGTTGATGCTAATGTATTTAATTCTGTTCGGCAATTATGTTTAAAATATGATTTGAAAGGTCATGAAGAACAATTGACCTCTTTACTAAGATGTGGTTATTTTTTTTATACTTTGGCTGAGATAATTAATGAGAAATATGATTTAGTTGAATCTTATAAAGAGTTGAAATCTCTCCTCAATTTGGCTATATCAAAGTCGAAATTAGACTCCATAAAAATGTATGATACAAAAGGAAAACCTTCTGTGTTTAAATCTGAAATGGTCAAAAGTTTAATTACAAATTCAATAAATGAAACAATCTTAAAGAATGTAAGTCAAGGTTGGTTTAACGAAATTGAAAATGGACAATTTGAAAAGAGTGAGTTGCACATTAAATACCGAAATCTATTGATTTTTGATTTGGTTTGCTATTTATATCGGGAGGCAAAATTTATTCCTCTTAACAAAAACAACAAGGTTAGTATCACAAAAGAAGTAGGTGAATTTATAGCGGGTCTTTTAGAAATTGGGAAGATTCCTCTAAAAGCCTCTAAAAAATTTGAAGGTGATATGGAGTCTTCTTCCTTCGATGAGACTTTGATAAGTAGCCATTTTAAAATGGCATTAAAGACATTCTCAAATTTAGATAGATTTCTGTATAAAGGTCCATTTACTGATGATGAATATGATACTATAGAGGACACTAATGTTTTAGTTGGTAGAATTTTGAATGATACTTTGAGGAAAAAATTGATTTAGTTTAGTTATTCCTTAAAAACTAAGTAGGTCATTTTTACAGACATGGTTGGTTTTTTCCAAACAAAATACTATGTCCAATTTTGTGTTCTAAAACCTTTAGAACATGAATTTAAATTTAATTCCACAAGAAAAACTAGACTCATTAAATGAGGAGCTAGTACAAATTAGACAACTTCTAGAACGCCTTGGAAATCCTAGTCAGTCTGAGTCACTTTTAACCAACAAAGAGGCAGCTAAGTACTTGAGCGTTACAATTAGAACACTTCAGAAATACCGAGATAGTGGACAGTTGGGTTATTCTCAAATTGGAAGAAAAATCTATTACAGCAAAGCTGATTTGGAAGCTTTTGTTTTTGATAGATTTAGAGTAGAGGATTTTAATAGAAAAAGGGGGGTATTATGCAATTATTAATTCCCGAAAACTTAAATCTATACCAACTGCTTGAAGGTATTGAAGACTTATCTCACTTAAGAAGAAGTAAATTGGTTGAAAAGTTATCCTATATATGTCATGTTTTATATTGGCAAATCAATTTAAAGCGGAAAGAGGGCTATGAAAAAAAATCAGAGTGGTATTCACTTAACTCAACTCTACTTCAAGCTTTTAGTAAAGATTATAGATATGAATTAAATCTCTTAATAAAGCTAGGAGTCATTAATCAAAAAAATCGTAGCTATTCTTCAGGCTCTTACAGTATGAAATACCAATTTACAAAAAAGTATTCTTTGCAAAATTATAAATGGATTGAAGTTGAGAATTATCAAGTGAGAAAGGCTCTTAGGAAAGTAAGACAAGTTGAAGCAGAAAAAATGCGGAAGTCAACGAAGGGTTATTCCTTTTTAACAAAGTGGTTCAATGATGGTTGTCTTACAATTGACACAGATGCAGCTAATGGGTGGCTTGATGAGTATGAATTAAAATTTAAATCAGATAGAGTAAAGCTTAGTATGTCAAAAGTGTTGCTAAATAACGTTATGACTGGGTTGCGGCTTTCTGTTGAATTTATTGATTCAGGTAAATTCAGATATAAAATCGATTCATTTGGATGTAGATTTCATTCAAACTTGACTAACCTTAAAGAAGAATTGCGTGATTATGTAAAATATGATAATAAGAAATTAGTTTCAATAGACTTAAAAAACAGTCAACCATATCTCGCTTTAGTTTTGTTTAAAAAGAGTTTTTGGTTAGGAGGCAACAAAAGTAAATGTTGGGTAAATAGGTTAGGATTAGAGAGTAGAGATGGAGAGATTATAGAGAAGTATTTAGGGGGAATCATTATGTTAGTAGAATCTCTTGAAAGTCAATACAGTAAGGGGTTTTCAAAGAATTATCCTGAATTGGTCTCATCTGGAGGTTTCTATGAGTATTTAATAGATGAATTAGGTTATGAGTTTCCCAATAGATTTAGTTCAAATAATCCTGAAGTAATTTCAAGAGATGTTGCAAAGAAGGAAGTGCTTAGAATTATGTATGTGAATCCTAAGAGAGTAAATTGTTCATTTTATTCACCTTGTCTTGGTTATGAACGATTATTTCCACTTGAGTACAAACTTTTTAACTTAATAAAAAATAATAACTATAAGCTACTTCCTAAACTTTTACAGCGAATAGAGAAGTTTCTCATAATAGATGTTATATGCAAGGAATTGAGTAAGGATTATCCCGATATGCCTTTATTTACCGTACATGATAGTATTGTTAGTACTGAAGAGTATGTAGATATTATTGATAAAAAAATGAAACAAGTCTTATTTGATGAAATAGGTTTTCATCCAACCCTTGATGTAAAAAAATGGGATAATTTCTAAATTATTTGATTGTCAATATTTAACAAATCCTAAAAACATAATTCATTTTTGATTTAAGTTAATATTTTATATCCTTCAAATACTTCAGCCATTGTTTTATTTTTCTTAACCATACCAATATCATTTATTAAAAAACTTCTTTTAATAAAGGCGCGCCATTTAATCGACATAAATGTTCTATTGCCTTTTGTAATCTACCAATAATAGGGTCATTGTCCATAGCATCTACTAATAGCCTTAAGTCATAAGAATATGTATGACCTTTTGTAATATCTCTTTTATGATTATAGTCTGGATAGTCCATATAATATTCTCTGACAGCATATTTTTTTTGAGTAAAATTTTGTTCAGTAAAATCAAAACGTATATTTAGATAATGTGTATATCCAAATGTAATTGTGGTTAATGTTACCTTTTTAACCTTAGACATGTCTATATAAAATTGCCGTGAATCAGTAGTAGAATCTTTATAATGGTTTTTTGATTTTAGTGCGTAAGTGTAATAGTGAACTAAAGTATCATTATCAAAACCTATTTGGTGTTGTTCTCTATCTTTGGGGGATTCCCAAGTATGAACTGGATTAATAGGGTACATGATAATAAGTTTATTTAAGTGATATGTTAACCACTCTTTTGTTTCTTCTTTTGTTTGGCATTTACTTGAAATAGTTATCATGCTTAAAATAATTACTAAAAGGGACTTCATAACTAAATATTTCAGCCATTAGTCCCTTTAGGCAAGTGTATAATTGAAAAGCGTGGGACAGATAGCAATTAGTAAAAAATATCAAAATTGGCTAAACGCTAATATTTCCAAAGTAAAAGTATAAATTAGAAAGCAAAGCCACAATTGAATCGGAAGTTTGATACCCTAAAATAGTTTGCGGCAACTTTTAAATACAAGGAGGTATAATATTTTATTCATAATGCTAATTATGGATATCTTAATGAAATATGCTCAAG
>CALRUG020000039.1:0-21727 GCA_943371295.1 Synechococcus sp. UW140
ACCCAATTGAAAAATATCAGGTTCAGCAATTACCCCTTTTAATATAAACTTACCGTTTCTAACAGTGTCGGTAGCTATTGTTTTTCCATCTGTCCCATTCATTAAAAAAACCAACATATTGGGTTTGGTATTACTGATATTCCCAGTTATTTGGAACCCTGTTTGAGCAGAAACAGAAAAAAAAGACAATAAAAGAAGGACTAAAAAATGGAGTTTCATTGTTTATTTGGCGTGTCTTAGTTGTAAAATGTTTAAAACCTCTGCTAAATTATGCCCTTTAGCGTTAAGCAAAAGCAAATAATGAAAAAGTAGGTCAGCAGATTCATTTAAAAACAATTCTTTGTTATTGTCTTTGGCTTCAATGACCATTTCAACTGCTTCTTCACCCACTTTCTGCGCTATTTTATTTAGCCCTTTCTCAAACATTTTAGCTACATAAGAATTGTTGGGATCCCCTTGCTTTCTTAATTCAATAATTTGTTCTAGGTAATCTAAAAAGTTACTAGAATGATTGGTTTCACTAAAACAGGTGTCCGATCCTGTATGACAAGTAGGACCAATAGGATGAACTTTAATTAATAGTGTATCGTTGTCACAATCTATCTGAATGGATTTTAGATTCAAAAAATGTCCACTTTCCTCTCCCTTGGTCCACAATCGATTCTTCGTTCGACTAAAAAATGTCACTTTCTGGGATTCCATTGTTTTATCCAAGGCTTCTTGATTCATGAACCCCAGCATCAATACTTTATTAGTTTGATAATCTTGTATTACAGCTGGCACCAATCCATCTTGGTATTTATTATAATCAATATTCATAATTATGTATTTATATCCTTATTGGAATTCCTTTGTTCAATAAAAACTGTTTCAATGCTGGAACCGCAATCTCTTTAAAATGAAAAATACTTGCTGCCAAAGCTGCGTCTGCTTTAGCGCTCTCAAACACTTCTGCAAAATCTTGCATTGTTCCTGCACCACCTGAAGCAATAACAGGTACACTTAATTGAGTGGATAATTGATGCGTAATATCCAATGCAAAGCCTTTTTTTGTTCCATCATTATTCATTGAAGTTAAAAGGATTTCGCCAGCTCCCCTGGATACAGCTTCTTTTGCCCAATCAATACAAAGCATATCTGTTTTTACTCTCCCACCATTTAAGTAAACATACCAATTACCATCGGCTTCTTTTTTGGTATCAATGGCCAAAACAACACATTGGGTTCCAAACTCTAAGGCCAATTGATCAATTAAAGAAGGATTCTTAAAAGCAGATGTATTGATAGATATTTTATCAGCACCGTTTTTTAATAGGAATTGAACATCTTCAACAGAGGAAATTCCTCCTCCTACAGTGAAAGGAATATTGATATGATGAGCAATTTTATTCACCAATTCACTTAAGGTTTTTCTTCGCTCATTGGTAGCAGTAATATCTAAAAAAACCAATTCATCGGCTCCCTCATTTGCGTATATGGTTGCCAGTTCAACAGGGTCACCTGCATCTCTGATCTGCTCAAAATTAACACCCTTAACGGTTCTACCCTCTTTGATATCTAAGCAGGGTATAATTCTTTTGGTTAACACAATTCACTAATTTTAATTCTTCCTTCATAAATAGCTTTCCCTACAATTACCCCGCTACAGCCTATTGCCCTTAATTCATCAATATCTTTCATAGAGCTAACCCCCCCACTAGCTATAAAATACAATTCAGGAAACTGTTGTATAATTTTTTGATATAAATTAATCGAAGGCCCTTCTAATTTACCATCCTTACTGATATCGGTACAGAATAATTGGGAAACTCCTTTTGAAATATACTTCTGGATAAAATCAATAATTGTTTCATCAGTAGTTTCTAACCATCCACCAACGGCAATATTTTCACCTTTTACATCTGCCCCCAATAAGAATTTATTTTCTCCATATTGCTTTAACCATGTTTCAAATAAATCAGGCTCTTTTACAGCCAGGCTGCCGATAGTAGCTAATGCTGCTCCTGAATCGAATACAATTTTCAAATCAGTTTCTTTTTTTATCCCCCCACCAAAATCAATAACCAAGCTGGTTCCTTGAGCAATTGACTCTAATACTTTCCAATTAGTCACTTTGCCAGCTTTTGCTCCATCTAAATCAACCAAATGAAGCCGCTTTATTCCTGCTGCTTCAAATGATTTTGCAACTTCCAATGGATTTTCATTGTAAATCTTTTTTTGTGTGTAATCACCTTCAGTAAGTCTTACGCATTTACCATCAATGATATCTATTGCAGGAATGATTTCCATATTATATTTCAATAAAATTTTTAAGAATTTGCTCCCCTACTAATGCACTTTTTTCAGGATGGAATTGCACACCATAAAAATTATCCTTATGTAAAGCGGCACTATAAGCTATGCCATAATTTGCGGTAGCAATGGTATGGCTACCTTTTGAAGCAAAATAACCATGTACAAAATAGCAGTAGGAATTATTTTGAACCTTGCTAAATAAATTTGTTTTCAAATCATCAATATTATTCCAGCCAATTTGTGGAATTTTCAGGTGAACATTCCCTGTTACAAACTTTGATACCTGTTCATCAAAAATCCCTAAACAATGGGTATTATTTTCTTCGCTAAACTTACACATCAATTGCATGCCTAAACAAATACCCAATACAGGTTGCTTTAATTGAACTATTAATTGATCTAGCTTCCTTTGTTTTAAGTATTGCATTGCCGTACTTGCTTCTCCTACACCAGGAAATATCACTTTATCTGCCTGCAAAATTTGCTCAACATCATCGGTAACAATTGCATCAACCCCTATTCGCTCTAATGCAAATAGTACAGATTGAATATTACCGGCATTGTATTGTATAATAACTGTTTTCAATTCTTTTAAATTATGGTCTTACAGATTGAACAAAAGAAGGTATAATCTCACTTAGGGGTTCATTTTTAGACAATGCTTTTATAAACGCACTGCCAATAATAGCTCCCTGTGAATGAGCTGCAACTGAAGCAAAACTTGCTTTGTCTTTAATACCAAAACCAACCATGACTGGATTTTTTAGTTGATAAGACTGAAGTTTTTGCAAATAATCAGTAACCAATTCAAAACTTGTTTCACCTCCTGTGGTTGCAGAAGAACTCACTGCATATAAAAATCCGGTACTTAAATTGTCTAATTTTCTTACTCTTTCTTCAGAAGTTTCAGGTGTTACTAAGAAAATAAAATCTAACCCATTTTTTTTGATGATTGAACCATATTCTTTTTCAAATTCATACTCAGGCAAATCGGGTAAAATTAAGCCATCTACACCAGCATCTGCTGCATCAGCACAAAATCGTTCAAACCCATATTGCAATACAGGGTTCATATAGCCCATCAATACAATGCCTGTTTTTGACAAAGAAGACTTAGATCTACATGCTTTTAATTGACTAAACAATATTTCAATACTCATCCCATTGGCAATTGCTACGCTACTGCTTTCTTGAATTACTGGACCATCTGCCAAAGGATCACTATATGGCATCCCTATTTCAATTATATCAACTCCTTCTTTGGCCAATAATTCCATTACTGTTAATGTACTATCCAAACTGGGATAACCTGCAGTAAAATAAATATTTAAAACGGGCTGTTTGGTATTCAAAAAAATGGTTTGAATTCTACTCATAAAATGGAATTAAGAATGGGCTTGAATACTTTTCATATAAGTGGCTAAATCTTTATCACCTCTACCACTTAAGCAAACTACAACAGTGTCCGATGGGGTTAAATTTAACTTCCCTAAAATCGCAAAAGCATGAGCAGTTTCCAATGCAGGAATAATCCCTTCGGTTTTACTCAAATGAAAAGCAGCATCTAATGCTTCTTCATCAGTAGCACTAACAAAATAACCTCGACCACTTGTATACAAATTGGCATGCATTGGACCAATACCAGGGTAATCTAATCCAGCTGAAATACTGTGAGGCTCTACCACTTGTCCGTCTGCAGTTTGCATCAATAAGCTTTTACTTCCGTGTAAAATACCCTGCTTTCCTAATTGCGTAGTAGCTGCACTCATTCCAGAATGAACCCCCATTCCTGCGGCTTCAACAGCAACAATCTTTACAGATGGTTCATTCAAGAAATGATAGAACGCTCCTGCAGCATTGCTTCCTCCGCCCACACAAGCAACAATATGAGATGGCAATTCACTATTGGTCTTTTCTTTTAATTGAGCCCTTATTTCTTTACTTATAATGCTTTGAAACTTTGCTACCATATCAGGATAAGGATGGGGCCCTACTACACTCCCAATTATATAATGTGTATCTGTTGGGTGATTAATCCAATCTCTAATTGCTTCGTTGGTGGCATCTTTTAGCGTTTTACTTCCACTTGTAGCAGGCACCACTTTTGCACCCAACATTTGCATTCTAGCTACATTTGGGGCTTGCCTTTCTATATCTTTTTCGCCCATGTAAACAATGCATTCAATACCCTTTAATGCACAAACGGTAGCAGTTGCAACACCATGTTGACCAGCACCGGTTTCAGCAATGATTCGGGTCTTCCCTAAACGTTGTGCCAACAAAATTTGACCAATTGTATTGTTGATCTTATGTGCACCAGTATGACATAAGTCTTCGCGCTTCAAATAAATATTGGTGTTAAACTCTGCACTTAATCTTTCTGCTTTAAACAAAGGTGTAGGTCTTCCTACATAATCTTTAAGCAACAAATCAAATTCTTGGATAAACGCAGGCTCCGCCATTATTTTCAAGTATTGTTCCTTAAGCTCCACCACATTTTGCTGCAACATTTCTGGAATATACGCCCCACCAAATTCCCCATAGTATCCATGCGAATCAGGCACTTGATAGTTGACTGCCTCTTTAATCATTTTGAAAAATTTAATTGTAATAAAATAAGGCCCTTACTCTGATCTATTCTAAAAACTTTGCCACTATAATTGTAATAAATTTTGTACTGACCAATTTGATCAATGGTTTTATTTGAATTATAGGTGATTGTATAACTTCCAATTGATGCTATTTGTTGATTATAATTGTATCTAAACACTAAATTTCCTATCCGATCTATTCTACCTGTATAATCGTACATGATAGTAACATCCCCTATTTTACTTAACCAACCCTCATAATTAAAACTAATTCCCATTTCACCAATTTGCTGTGGAAGCAGATCCTTGTTAAACGAAATTTCACCTGAGGCATCGGCGTCAATAGTTTGTATTTTCCCTTGGTCGTTTAATATTATCACTGATTTACCAGCTGCAACTTTATAAGTAGCTTTACCATCTGTTGACAATAATACATTCATCAATTGTTGAGATTGCACATTCGTCATTACACCAAGCAATAAACAAAGGAGGAAATATTGTTTTTTCATATTTTGTTTAGTTCTTGTATAAAGGGTTTAACAATTGTCATGTCTTTTATTCCTGGTGTTATTTCAAATCGGCTATTCACGTCAACTGCAAATAAGTCTTTCGCAACAGGCATTATTGAAAATGTTTTTAATTCCTCTATATCGGAAGGACCAATTCCACCACTAAGAAAAAATGGTTTGTTAATATTTAATGTTTGCAGTATCTCCCAATTGAATCGCTTTCCGGTTCCGCCATATTCAACTCCGGCCGTATCAAATAAAAACATATCCACTATATCCTGATAGTCTTTTATTTTCCATAAAACATCATCATCATCCCTTAACCTAAATGCTTTAATAACTGAAATATAATCGGCAATTTTTTCACAATATCTTGGGGTTTCGTCTCCATGTAATTGGGCCAAGTACAACCCACATTCATCTACCAACGACAAAAGTTGATCCGGATTTTCATTAACAAAAACGCCTACCTTATTAATATTCTCACCCTTTGCCTTTTTAAGTTCTGTTTTAGAAATAGTATTTAAAACATACCTAGGCGATTTAGGATAGAAAATAAATCCAGCAAAGTCTACCCCCATTTCATCCAACTGCATCATTTGATTCACGCTATTTAACCCACATACTTTAGCCCTCATTTTGTTTTAGTTTTAATTCATTTACAAAATTGGCAAAAGCAATTGACGGATTGGATTCTTTCATGAAACGCTCTCCTACTAAAAAACCGGTAAACCCCGCTTTCTGTAAAGTTACAATGGTATTGGGATTATCGATTCCACTTTCTGCAATAGCAGGTATAAAAGAAGGTATTTGTTGAATAAGGCTTAATGAAATATCAAGACTCACTTCAAAATTTTTCAAATTCCTATTGTTTACTCCAACTAAATCTACTTGGTCATTAATATGACCTAATTCCTCCTGATTGTGAATTTCCAATAATACTTCTAACCCTAAACTATGTGCCAACATAGTCATATCGTTTACTTGTTTGGGGCTCAAGCAAGCTGCAATTAATAGTATTACTGAAGCTCCACTCGCTTTAGCTTCAATAATTTGGTAATCGCTAATCATAAAATCTTTTCTTAATAGCGGGATATCATTAAAAGTAGCTTCTTCCAAATCTTTAAGATGTCCACCAAAAAATGATTCATCTGTTAATACAGAAATGCCTGCAGCACCATATTGTGTATATGCCTGTGTAACTTCTTTAAGCGATGCGGTATCATTAATAATTCCTTTACTTGGAGACTTCCTTTTAAATTCCGCAATAATCCCTGTTTTAGTCTTATCTCGCAAGTTTGATTTGAGAGATAAAGTTTGCTTCTTAAAAAAGACAGACTGCTCCAATTCCTTAATAGATTTTATAGCCTGTTTACTCGCTACTTCTATTCTTTTTTGTGCTACGATAGTATCTAAAATGGTCATAAAAATTAATTAAATCTAAGCCTGTAAAGCAATCAATTGGTTGAATGATTTTAATGCTGCACCAGATTCTAGGCTTTCTACTGCAGCTTGATAAGCAGATTGGTAACTATTATATTTTCCCGTACTATTTAAAGCCATAGCTGCGTTCGCTAAAACTACTGCGTTTTGAGACCAAGTTCCTTCCCCTTTAATTATTTTAGAAAAGATGGCAGCAGATTCTTCCACAGTATTCCCTCCGTATATGGCTTCAGGCATCACCATTTTTTTCCCTAATTCAATGGCAGATAAAATTGACTCTCCATCTTTAGTAATTACTTTGGTATCGCTGGTTAAAGAAATTTCGTCGTAACCATCTAAGCTATGTATAATAGTAAATGATTTGCCAGTTTGTTGCAATAGATAATTATAGATTCGAGCCATTTCCAAATTATATACGCCTACCAATTGATAATCGGGATTTGCAGGATTCACCATGGGTCCTAGCATATTAAAAAATGTGCGAACGCCTAAATGCTTACGAATGGGACCTACTACTTTTAGTGCAGGGTGAAATAGCGGAGCATGCATAAAGCAAATATTCGCCTCATCAATTTCTCTTTTTAATGAATTACTATCTTGTTTAAAGCGATAGCCTAATTGTTCCATCACATTTGATGCACCACTAATTGTTGAAACCCCATAATTCCCATGCTTGGCCACTTTCTGGCCAGCACCTGCTACAATAAAACAAGCCAGCGTAGAAATATTAAAGGAATTCTTTCCATCTCCACCAGTACCCACAATATCAACCAAATCAGTTGTTCCTAATTCGGTTTTAATGCAAAGCTCTAATAGGGCATCTCTAAATCCATTGAGTTCATCAATGGTGACACTTCTCATTAAATAGACCGTAATAAATGCCGCAATTTCTGCATCATTGTATTGACCCTTTGCCATATTCACCATTACTTCATAGGCTTTAGACCTAGTAAGGGTTTTGTATTCAAACAAGTATTGTAATATTTTTTTCATCTTATCTTTTTAACCAGTTTTTGATAATTGTTTCTCCATCGGGAGTTAAAATACTTTCAGGATGAAACTGAACTCCTTCCACATCATAAGTTGTATGAGCCAATCCCATGATGAAACCCGCGTCATCGGAAGCTGTGATTGTTAAGCAAGAAGGGAAATCGGTATCACTTACTACCCAACTATGATATCGCCCTACTTCTATTTGATTAGGCAAATCATTGTATAATGAAGAAATAGAACCATTGAGATTATTTTTAATCTGAATGGGTGTTGCAACACCATGGAAAACACTAGATAGGTTCACCAGTTTAGCTCCAAATACTTCTCCAATTGCCTGATGCCCCAAGCATACACCCAATATACTTTTACTGGCTGCATATTCTTTAATTAATGGTTGCAAAAGTCCCGCTTCAGATGGAATTCCAGGTCCTGGAGATAGTAATATTTTGTCGTATTGCTTTATTTGATCTAATTCAATTTCGTCATTTCTGCACACTATAGGATGATTCCCTGTAATCTGGGCAATTAAATGAACCAAATTATAAGTAAAAGAATCATAATTATCAAACACCAAAATTTTCATACAGTTGTTTTAATTAATGAACCTGCGCAGCAAATGCAGCAGCTTGTTTTAATGCATTCAATTTATTATTTACTTCCTGTAATTCATTCTCAGGAACGCTTGCTGCCACCACACCTGCACCAGCTTGACATATCAGCTGGTTATTTTTGCTTAAAAAAGTTCTAATCATAATTGCATGATTAAAGCTTCCATCAAAACCAACAAAGCCAATTGCACCACCATAAAAACTTCTTGGAGTAGGTTCATATGCTGAAATAATTTCTAGGGCTTTTAGTTTAGGCGCACCACTTAGTGTACCTGCAGGAAAAGTTCCTGCAAAAATTTCAAAAGGATTATGCCCCAATCTTAGCTTACCCTCCACTTCACTTACTAAGTGAATAACATGACTATAATATTGAACCTGTCTATAATGGACCACTTTCACTTCATCGCACACTCTACTCAAATCGTTTCTGGCTAAATCTACCAGCATTACATGTTCTGCATTTTCTTTTTTATCTTTTAATAAATCTTCCGCGGCCAAATGATCTGTTGCATCATCTCCCGTTCGCTTAAAAGTTCCGGCTATGGGATGAACTACCGCCTTACCATTTTTTATGACCAATTGCGCTTCTGGAGAAGATCCCAAAATTTTATAATCACCATAGTCAAAGAAAAACAAATAAGGTGATGGATTTATACTACGCAATGCCCTGTATACATTGAACTCGTCACCAGAGAAAGAGTGCTCAAATTGTCTGCTTAATACAATCTGAAATACATCTCCTCTTAAGCACCTTTTAATTCCTTTTTGCACTAATTCAATATATGCTTCATTAGACATATTCGACCTCTCATTCCCAACCAAACTAAAAGGATAAACTGGCACGTCTTTGCTTCTAATTAATGTTTCTATAACTTCTAAATCACCAGGTAAACCAGCAACTTTATTTTCACAAATAATCAACTCATCTTTAAAATGATTGAATGCGATCACGTACTGATATAGTCGGTATCGAATAAGAGGAATTAAAGGGGGTGTTTCAACAGAAGGATTAGCCGTATCAAAAAAAGAAACTGCATCAAAACAAGTATAGCCATACAAACCTTGCGCAAACTGAAATTGGTTGTCTTCCAATGCCTGAATTTCAAACTTGCTCATAAAATCCCATAAATACTGAGGTACATTTATTTTGCTATCTAAGGCTAATTTTACAGCATCAGAACCTGGCAATTTATACTCAATAGTTGAATTATTTTTTACTTCAATACCTCCAATTGCATTAATGCAAATGAAAGAATAACTGTTTTCATTTGCATGATGGTCGGTACTTTCTAGCAAAATCGTATCCCTAAATCGATCTCTTAATCTTAAATAAATTCCAACAGGGGTATAAATATCACCTAGTATCTTTTTACCTGTTGTAGACAAATGCATTTTATTCATTTTTAGTCAATTATAATCCATAAAAAAAGCCCCAGAGTAGTCCGGGGCTTTGAATATATTCAATGAGTATTGGTTATACCATTACTATCCCCGTAAAGAGTTAGAATGCCACCACCAATGCTTATTTATCATAGTCATGTTACAAAGATGAAGTTTAGTAATGAAAATACAAAAAATAATTACTGAGTATAAATCTAAAACCGCAATTTTATTAAACAAAGAACTGTTTAAATCATGAAAATATTATATACACTCCTACTAAGCGCCATTTATATCTTGCCTGTTCAAAGCAAACCTATTAATGCGGATAACCCAGATGCGATAATCGGTAATTGGAAAACAGGAGAAGGAACTGCTGTGGTACAGATTTATAAACAAGGGTCTAGTTATTTTGGTAAAATAGTTTGGCTTAACGAGCCCAACAACCCAAGTACAGGTAAACCAAGAGTAGACGACAAAAACAGTAATTCAGCAAAAAGGAATACCCCATTACTTGGTTTAGTTAATTTGAGAAACTTTAGTTTCCATAAAAACAATTTATGGAAGGATGGTAAAATATATGACCCAAAATCCGGAGACGATTATAGCTGTAAAATCACCATGACAGACCCTAATACGATAGAGGTTCGAGGCTATATTGGCATTTCCTTATTAGGCAGAACCGATATTTGGAAAAGACAAACTACCCTATAATATCCCTTTCGTAGAAGGCAAGTAATTACTAATTGGATCTCTTTTCACCGCCATACGAATCGCTTTCGCAAAAGCTTTGAAAATGGCTTCAATTTTATGGTGTTCATTGTCTCCTTTACAAGCTATATTTAAGTTGCATTTTGCTCCATCACTAAATGATTTAAAAAAGTGAAAGAACATTTCTGTTGGCATTTCACCAATTTTTTCTCTTTTAAAATCTGTATCCCAAACCAACCAATTTCTTCCGCCAAAATCAATCAATACTTTGGCATCTGATTCATCCATAGGCAATGCGAATCCATACCTTTCCATTCCACGCTTATCTTTTAATGCTATTGCAAATGCTTCGCCAAGTGCTATTCCAGTATCTTCAATCGTATGGTGTTCGTCTATATGTAAATCTCCTTTTGTAGTAATCTTTAAATCAATTTTACCATGGCGAGCAATTTGATCTAACATATGATCAAAAAAGCCCAAACCAGTATCAATAGAAGCTTTACCCGAACCATCCATATTAACATCAATAGCAATTTTTGTTTCATTGGTATTGCGCTCATGATGCACTTTCCTGATACCTAGTTTTAAAAATGAATAAACTTCATCCCAAGAATTGGTTTCTAAAACAATCACATCTTTAAATAATTCAGCTTGTTCAGCTGTTAGCTCATGTAAACCAGATTTAAAGTAAATAGCTTTTGCTCCTAAATTAATGGCTAATTGAATATCACTCCACCTATCTCCTATCACAAATGAATTCTTTAAATCAAATAATTCATTTCCCATCAAATGGGTTAATAAGCCTGTTCCTGGTTTTCGAGTGGGCAAATTTTCAGCAGCAAAGCTTTTATCAATAATCATTTCATCAAATTCGAACCCAACAGATTCTAGGGTTCTACACATCAAATCATGATATGGATAAAACTGTTCTTCCGGATAAGATGCTGTACCTAAACCATCTTGGTTGGTCACCATCACTTTATAAAAATCAAAATCAGCAGCAATCCTAGACAAATTGGTAAGCGCTCCTTTAACAAAATTGGTTTTTGAAATAGAGTCAACTTGAAAATCTACGGGGGGCTCTTCTAACACCACTCCATCTCTGTCTATAAATAGTATTTGTTTCATGATTATTTTTTTGCCCTTTGCTTTTTTACTTCAGCAGCTGTTACTATTCCAGCTTTGTTACCAAAACTATTTCTAATATAAGATAGCACGTCCGCTATTTGTTGATCCGTTAAAAATGAATGGGCTGCCATTGGATTATTGTATTCTTCCCCATTGATTTCTAAAGGATCTGTTAACCCTTTTAAAACAATATCAATGAGTCTAGTCTTACTCCCAGTAACATAAACCGTTCCAGCCAACGGAGGATTTAATCTAGGCACCCCGTTTCCATCGGCTTGGTGACATGCCACACAATACATATCATAGACTTTCTTCCCATTCAACATGGGTTTAGACTTATCTTTTGATGATGTTTGAGCTGTTGAAATATTATACAAGAATATTAATCCAACTCCTAAAAGGGCAACTCTTATTTTCATAAATGATAAGAAATTATTTATTGTAAGAAATTTTCCAAACATACCCTGCCTTATCATCCGACACATAAATAGAACCATCTTCACCTTGCGCTAAACCTGTTGGACGGTGTTTAGCAGCAGATAAATTGGTAACTGGAGTCATGCCTGAAAAGCCGTCTGCAAATACTTCCCATTTACCTGATGGAACTCCATTTTTCATAGGAACAAAAACAACATAGAAACCCTCTTGAGGTTCAGGCGTTCTATTCCAACTGCCATGAAATGCAATAAAAGCACCATTCTTGTATTTTGCTGGAAATTGATTGCCCGAATAAATTAACAACGCATTGGGAGCCATATGTCCTGGAAATCCTACCAATGGGGAAATAGCATTGGGTGCACCTTCTTTTTTACCATCACCACCATATTCTGGATTGAGTATTTTTTTATTCTGAAAATGATCCCAATGAATATATGGCCAACCACAATCATCTCCTTTCTTCACTCGATAAAAAGTTTCCGATGGCAATTCTGCTCCACGCTTTTGATCGTACATTTCTGGAAAATATTGATACAGCATATCTCTACCATGGATAGTTACGTATAAGTCATTCACTTCATTATTCCAATCTATTCCTAATGCATTTCGCATACCAGTAGCATATCTTACCCCATCGCTTAAGGTTTGATTTGTTTTTGAAGTATTGAATTGCCAAATACCTCCTGCATTTTCTAATATTGGGCAAGGAGTTAAACCAGGTGACCCCTTTTGTCTGTCTTGTTCCTGACAAACATTGGAAGGAGCTCCAATATTTACATAGAGATTACCTACTTTATCAAAAGTTATTGACTTAGACGCATGTTGTCTTTTATTTAATAAACCATCCACAACAATTTCTGGTTGATCTGGATTGATGAGATTTTGATTCGCATCTAATTTGTATCGATAAATGGTTTGATCAGAAGTGGCATATACATACCCATTGTTGATGGCAATTCCAGTACCAGTATAGTTCCCAAATGCCAAAGTATCTTCCATGATGCCATCTTTGTTCTTGTCTCTTAAACGATAAATCCCTTTTCCGTTTACCAAACGATCTAACTTCATGTACAAGTCTCCATTGCTATTCACTGCAATATGTCTTACTCTACCTAGGTCATTCGCTACAATTTTACTGGTAAACCCAGATGGCAATTGAATAGCTACTTGCTGTTTGGGTTGAGCTACAACACTATTCAACACTAATAATATCAAAATAACGAAACTGAATTTTTGCATAATCATTTTATTAAAGCGTGAATTTATGAATTGAATTGATACCAATCTTGCATGGCATCAATTAAGATGGTATTATCTTGTTCAGAACCAATAGTAATTCTCAAGCAATCGTTGCATAATTGAACATTGCTTCTATCTCTTAACACAATTCCTTTGGTTAATAAAAATTCATAGACTTTTCTAGCATCTTTAATTTTAACCAATAGGAAATTTGCATCGGATGGAAATACTTGTTCAACAGTTGGCATCGAATTAAAAACAGCTGCTAATGCATCTCGCATATCTACTAATAAACGAATCATATCATTTACTTGACCAATTTCTTCAAGCGCTTTTAAAACCAATTCTTGAGTAGACTGGTTGATATTGTAAGGAGGCTTCACTCGATTTAATACTTCTATTATGGCAGATGATGCAAAAGCCATCCCCAGCCTTAATCCTGCCAAACCCCAGGCCTTACTGAAGGTTTGTAATACAACCAGGTTGGGGTATTCGGTTAATTCTTGAACAAAGGATTTTTGTTTTGAGAAATTAATATAAGCTTCGTCTATAACAACGATTCCCTTAAAATTATTCAAAATCGTTTCTATATCTATGCGATTGATTGAATTTCCTGTTGGATTATTTGGAGAACAAATCCATATCAACTTAGTATGATCATCTATAGATTGCTCTATTTCAGCTAGATTAAGCTGATAGTTAGGCAATAAAGGAATTTTCTTTAATTCTACATCATTAATATTCGCACTCACTTCATACATTCCATAAGTTGGTGGGCAAATAATAACATTGTCTTTTGATGGAATACAAAAACTTCTATACAATAAGTCTATGCATTCATCACTACCATTCCCCAAGAAAATATGTTCCGCTGCAATTCCTTTCACCACTGCCAATTTATTTTTAATAGCAACTTGATGCGGATCAGGGTAACGATTGTACCATTTTGATAATGGGGAACCCAAACTATTTTCATTGGCATCTAAAAATACTTTTGCTTCTCCGCTGAACTCATCTCTTGCCGAAGAATACGGCGTTAATTGGGCTATATTAGGCCGAACAATATCATTTAAATTGAATAACATAACATTTATTTAAGTCTAACTCTTATTGCCTCAGCATGGGCTTTTAATCCTTCTGCTTCTGCCATGGTTTCAACTGTACTTGCGATTGCAGTTAATCCCTCTTTGGTTAATTGCTGAAAAGTAATTTTTTTGATAAAACTATCTACACTAACACCGCTATACATTCTTGCATAAGCATTCGTAGGCAAAGTATGATTGGTTCCGCTTGCATAATCCCCTACTGCTTCGGGTGAATAATTCCCAATAAAAACAGAACCGGCATTGGTAATTTGCTCAGCAATTTGATTGGCATTAGTGCATGCGATAATCAAATGCTCAGCAGCATATTCATTTACTAATTCAACCGCGTCTTGTAAATTGCTCATCAATACAGCCCGACTATTTTGAAGTGCTTTTAGTGCCACTTCCTTTCTAGGCAATTGAGCAAGTTGAGTTATTAATGACTGATTTACTGCATCAATAAAGGGTGCAGAAGTACTAACCAATAAAACTTGACTATCTGGACCATGTTCTGCCTGACTTAACAAATCGGCTGCAACAAAATCTGGCTCAGCAGTTTCGTCTGCCAATACACATACTTCGCTAGGTCCTGCAGGCATATCAATTGCAACCCCAGACTGCTGAATCATTTGTTTTGCGGCTGTTACATATTGATTACCTGGGCCAAATATTTTATATACAGCTGGTACAGTTTCTGTTCCGTATGCCATAGCTGCAATAGCTTGCACACCTCCAATTTTAAATAGCTGCTTTATCCCTACCAAATTGGCAGCATAAATGATTGCAGGATGCAATTTCCCATTCTTATCAGGTGGCGAACAAAGGATTACTTGTTTACATTGGGCTATTGCTGCTGGAATTCCCAACATTAAAATAGTAGAGAATAAAGGAGCAGAACCACCAGGAATATACAAACCCACTTTGTCAATACCCACCCACTTGCGCCAACAGGTTATTCCAGGCATGGTTTCTACAGGGGATTCTTTATTGATTTGAGTTAAATGAAACTTTCGAATATTTGATGCAGCTGTTTCAATTGCTTTCTTTAATATTGGATCGAGTAAATCAATGGCTTCATTTATTTCTATCTCAGATACCGCAGCCGAATTTAGCTTTACCCCGTCAAATTCTATTGTGAATTTCTCCACTGCTTTATCACCACTTAACTTCACTTCATTTAAAACATGAGCCACTTTTTCATTTAGCTGCAAATAATCAGCTGCAGGCCTTTTGGTAATTATTGGCCAAGTTGCTCTTTCTGGAAATTGGAGAATATTCATCATAACTTATATTATCATTTTTTCAATTGGAACAACTAAAATTCCTTCTGCTCCTGCTGCTTTCAATTGTTCTATAATATTCCAAAAATCATTTTCATTTAAGACACTATGAACACTACTCCATCCTTCTGTTGCTAGTGGCAGAACGGTGGGGCTTTTCATTCCGGGTAAAAGACCGATTATTTCTTCCAACTTATTATTGGGCGCATTTAATAGGATGTATTTGTTATTCTTAGCTTTCTTAACCGACTGAATTCTAAAAATGAGTCTTTTCAATAATTGCTGTTGCAATTCATTCAACAAATTGTTTTTGATTAAAACAGCTTGAGATTCAAATATAACTTCCACTTCTTTTAATCCATTCATGAAAAGTGTAGAACCACTGCTTACTAAATCACAAATAGCATCTGCCAAGCCAATTCCAGGGGCTATTTCAACACTGCCACTGATTTCATGAATTTCTGCATCAATCCCTTTTGTTTTCAAAAAATCGGCTACTATCACAGGGTAGCTAGTGGCAATTTTTTTATTCTGTAGAAATCCAGCATTTTCATACACTTCATTTCTTTGAACTGCCATGCTTAGTCTACACTTACCAAAACCCAATTTTTCTTCGATTTCTACTTTTTTGTTTTTTTCAAATACAACATTCTCTCCCACAAATCCAATATCTGCTACTCCGTCTTCAACATATTGAGGAATATCGTCGTCTCTTAGAAAAAACACTTCTATTGGAAAATTAGTTGCATCCGCTTTCAACTTGTTTACTCCATTGCTAATATCAATACCGCATTCCTTCAACAAACGCATTGAGTCATCATGCAATCTTCCGCTTTTCTGAATGGCCAATCTCAATTTGTTGTTCTCATTGTTGTTTTTCATAATTCGTTATTTTCCTTAGTGTTTAAGCAAAAAAAAAAGCCTACCGATTGGTAAGCTTAAGTTCAATATATTATTACAAATACACCGATGCCTACCCTTTGGGATGCATATGATGATGATGTATATGTAGGTTATGATTCATTGTTTTGCAAAATTAAGCCCCTATTTCAATAACGACAAATATTTTTTTGGGTTAAGCATACAGCTGTCATTACTAAACGATTTATTGGTAATTTGAGCAGCATTGAATTGTCCCAATTAAATAATACAAATATGAAAATGATTAAACATTTTTTAACCGCATTAACCATTTTGGTTAGTACCACAATAGCTATTAGCCAAGACGCTGCTAGTTACCAAAATCCCCCTAAAGTAATAGAAGATTTATTGCTTGCTAAGCCCACTCCATCAGTAAGTGTAGACAGCAAAGCAGTTTGGATGTTGCTATCAGAGCGAAATTCATACCCAACAGTGGAAGAGTTAGGTCAACCAGAAATAAGGGTTGCAGGATTGAGGTTAAATCCAAATAATTTTTCACCCAGCAGGCAAACTTTCATCAACAATTTTCAACTAAAAAACCTTAAAGAAGATAAAGTTTATCCAATTACAGGATTGCCTACCAACCTTTTAGCTGGTTCAGTAAGTTGGAGTCCATCAGAAAATAAAATTGCATTCACGCATACCAGCAACAATAGAGTTGAATTATACATGATTGATGTGGCAACGAAAAAAGCCAGTTTAGTTAGCAAAAAGCCCCTTAATGCAGTATTAGGTACCCCTTATACCTGGGTTGACGATAATACCATTTTATATAAATCAACTACATCCAACGCAGCAAACGCCCCTAAAAAGCCGATTACACCCAAAGGGCCTACTATTCAACAGAACCTAGGCAAAGCTGCGCCAAGCCCAACTTATCAAGACTTAATCAAGAGCCCATTCGATGAGCAATTGTTTCAGTTCTATGCAGAGTCTCAATTAGTCATAAATAAAAACGGAGTGGAAACCTTATCTGGCAAACCTTGCATTCTGAGCAATTTCAGCCTATCCCCTGATAAAAAATATCTGTTGCAAAAACAATTGCAACAACCATTTTCCTATTTAGTAACAGCCAATGGATTCCCATCCAAAATGATTGTGACCGATTTATCGGGGAAACCAATAAAAGTATTAGCTGAACTCCCTTCTACAGAAGGAACACCATCAGGCTATGACAACACCCAGAATGTGCCAAGAGGTTTTGATTGGAGAGATGATGAAGCTTCTACCATCACTTGGGCAGAACCTTTAGATAGTGGCTTAATTAAGAAACAAGTTGAATTTAGAGATGCCATTTACAGTTTAAGTGCCCCCTTCTCGGGAAATGCTACACTCTTATTCAAAACTAAATTAAGATATGGAGGTACAATATGGGGAAACGAAACTATTGCTCTAGTAAATGAAATATCTAGAAGTAAGCAGTTAATAAGAGTGAATCTTTATAACCCCAGCAAAGGAAGTGTAGAGTTACTTTTAGAAAGAAATCAAACCGATGCTTATGGCAACCCTGGATCACCTGTTACAAGTAAAAACAAATATGGCCGTAACGTCATTACTACCATTGAGAACGGAACAAAATTATTAATGAATAATACTACAGGTTCTTCTCCAGATGGGGATTTACCTTTTTTAGCAAAATTTGATTTAAATACAAAACAAAACGAAATCATTTGGAGATCAAGTATCGGCGCATTTGAATATATAGTAGAAGTATTAGACGCCAATAATTTGACTTTATTAAGCAGAAAGGAATCTCAAAAAGATGTACCCAACTATTTTATCAAAAATCTCCGATTAAGAATAGCCGATAAAGCAATCACCAACTTTACCAATCCTTACCCTGCATTAGCTGGAGTTAGCAAGGAAAAAATAAAGTACAAAAGAGCCGACGGCGTTGATCTTACGGGCGATCTTTATTTGCCAAGTGGATATACAAAAGAGAAAGGGCCTCTACCATTGATTATTTGGGCTTATCCTAGAGAATTCAATTCTGCAGCTGATGCTGCACAAATTAGAGGAAGCAAAGACCGATTTACTACGTTAAGTTGGGGTTCACCTATTTATTATGTAACCCAAGGTTACGCGGTTTTAGACAATGCTGAAATGCCGATTGTTGCTGCAGGAAAAGACAAAAAGCCCAATGACAATTTTATAGAACAACTCAAATTAAATGCATCTTCTGCAATTGAATATTTATCTGGGATTGGAATAGCAGATAAAAACAAAGTTGCAGTTGGAGGACATAGTTATGGTGCATTTATGACAGCCAATTTATTGGCACATACCAATTGGTTTAAAGCTGGTATTGCCAGAAGTGGTGCATATAATAGAACGCTTACTCCTTTTGGATTTCAAAATGAAGACAGAACTTACTGGCAGGCTCCTGAATTGTATTATAGTATGAGTCCATTTAGTTATGCAGATAAAATCAAAACACCTATTTTATTAATACATGGTGAAGCAGATGACAACACAGGTACTTATCCTATAAATAGTGAGCGTTTATTCGCAGCAATTAAGGGAAATGGTGGAACGGTAAGGTTTGTATACTTGCCATATGAAGCGCATGGCTACAGGGGCAAAGAAAATGTACTTCATACTTTATGGGAACAATTCCAATGGTTAGAAAAATATGTAAAGAATTCAAAATAAGCAATCTCAACCTACTAAAAGAGCCCCGAATATTCGGGGCTCTTTTAAATTTGTCAACTTATTTAAGGACTATTCAATGGCTTCTTGTAATTACAAAATAAAAGCAAACCAAAAACAATTGATAGCACCATCCCAGTTAAAGAAAAAGCGATTGCTCTTTTGAAATATACAGGATTTCTCAATTTTACTTGAACAACCCAGTCTCCTACTGGCATATATTGTTCGTGTACAATCCCATTAGAAAAATTGGTTCTATTTTCACTAAACAAGGGTATGTATTTTTTACCTTCTTGTTGTTTCTTAACTTGATACAAAAAAGTTTTATTCATTCCATTACTATCCAATCCAAGCAAACGAATAAAACGCTCTTTTTTAATTACCACAGCAGAATATCCCCATAATGAATCATGTTGAATGATGGGGTACCTACCAACAAATCCTACACCACCCTGTCTTAATTTAAATGGGCCTTCAAAATGAAGACTATTTAAACTAGAAGACAACATGATTTCACGAATATGTTCATTGTCCGTTCTTAAATCGTAGCCAATTGTTTGTTCATTCCCTTTTAAAGGATAAGTATTAATAATGACCATATCCTGAACCAACTGAATAGCATCAATGTACTTGTTCTGCTTTAAAAGGGCATCTGCAACTTCTTCAAAATGATCCTTGAGTAAATCATGCTCAATCATCATGGCAACAATACTTGTAGCATTATTGCTTTGGCTTAAAGCAGATTCAATTCTATGTTTAACATGATTCGATTCATTTTGAACCAATTCAATCTCCCTCCTTTTTTCAACTAAATAAATATTCCATGCAACTATTTGGGTGATTGTAAATAAACTTACAATCGCCCAAATAACAGCCATTTTATTATGTTTCAAAAAAGAAAGCATAAGTAATCAATAGAGGATAATTATTTAATTAGTTCAGCAATAAGTTATGCAAAAAAAATCAAATAATTATAATTATTAATACCCTAGCCCCCAATCCCTGCCTTTAAGTAAGGCCGGCACACCCTCTGCAATCCACTTTGCAGGCTTATCGCCTTTTAATAAATAATCAAAAAATTGTTGCTCGCGTATTTGAATATCTTTTCTATTTCTACGCTCTACTAAATTATGATCCTCATTATTGTAATTGAGCATCCAAACAGGTTTGCCTAATCTGCGAAGTGCAGTAAACATTTCAATACCCTGATACCATGGAACTGCTCCATCTGCATCATTGTGCATAATTACCACAGGCGTTTTCACTTTAGGAAAATGAAATAAGGGAGAATTTTCAATATATAAGTTGGGCTTTTCCCATAAGGTTGCTCCTATTCTACTCTGTGTTTTTTCGTATTGAAATTGTCTATTCAAACCAGAACCCCATCTAATACCACCATAGGCGCTGGTCATATTGGCTACTGGCGCACCAGCCCATGCCGCTGCATATAAATTCGTACGGGTAATTAAATGAGCTATTTGATATCCACCCCAGCTTTGTCCTTGGAGTCCTAATTTAGTGCTATCTACATAGCCTTTTGCAACCAATGCCCTTGTTCCACTTACAATATAATCATAAGCGCTTTGGCCTGGATAGCCTGTTTTGTACCAGATATCTGGAACAAAAACAATATACCCTCTGCTTACAAAAAAAGGAATATTTAACCTACTTGGTGTTGGCGCAGGTGCTATATATCCATATAATCCATCACTGCTTCTTTCATAGAAATAAGCAATCATTGGATATTTTTTATTTGGATCAAAGTCTTCTGGTTTATATACGATGCCTTCAGTCATTTTTCCTGTATACGCTTTCCAGGTAAATAGCTCAGCAGTACCCCAATTATATTGGGCTTGTTGAGAATTGGGTTGATGCAATGATTTTGCTGCTTGCACATCTTGTAATACCGAATAAGGTTTCCAATCAATTACAGCAATATTGGTTGAGCGTTGGAAAGTTTCTGTACCAAAACTGATAACTGAAGCAGCTTTGGCTTTAATTACTGCTGAAATTCTAGTTGGCAAAGTTGCATTGGAAGCAGCAATATCAAATAAAGTCCCCATAATATGAGACTTCAAGCCAGTTCCTTTACTTTTTTGGTTAAATACATTCAACAACAAAGTCTGGTTCTTTTTAATAAATCGGTCTTCTCTGTCGAGCGTAATATTCCTGAGCACAAGATTATTTTTTCTACCTAACCCACCCGTAATATTAACTGAGGGCTTAATTCCAAGTGGATCAATTTGCCAAATATCAAACTGATCATAAATCAATAAAGACTCATCGTTTTCTATCCAACCAACCAAACCATACCCATTTGGATCATCAGGTACATCATTTTCAACATCGTATAAAGGCACTTTAATATCAGCAGCAATAGCGTATAATTTTTTTGACTCACTTGAATACGCACTATACTTCCCCTTTACTTCGTCATATAAAACCAAATACTTACCA
>CALRUG020000040.1:0-21667 GCA_943371295.1 Synechococcus sp. UW140
GAACTTTCTTCAAAATCACGCGAAGGACCGTTAAGTGCTGTTTTAAAACTTTCATCTAATAGCTTGTCGCCAATTCTTCTCATTGCCTTAACTCCATCACCAATCGTCATCCCTTCTGCTAATGATGCAGAAATGGTTGCAGCTTTAAATCGATTGAAATGAAATAGTGTAGGTGGATTAGAGCTTTCTTCTAACTTAACCACTGCAGTTAGCGGTATGCTCTCCCCTCTATTATTTCTTACATATAATTTTTCAATATCTCCTGGCTTTTGTCTGTCTTTGTAAGCAACCTGAGAAATCACTTCATACTGCTTACCATTCATGATAAAGTAAGCCAATCTTCTTCCACTAAATGCACTAGAAACCACATCAGCAACATCAATAATGGATAAGCCTAAATCTTTTGCTTTAATACGATCAATCGTTAATTGTAATTCTGGCTTATTAAACTTAAGGTTTACATCAACGTTTTGGAAAGTTTTATCTTTTCTTGCTTCCTCTAAGAATTTTGGAATAACAGATTTAATTTTCTCAAAGTCTAAGTTTTGTAAAATAAACTGAACAGGCAATGAACCCCTTGAGCCCAAACCCACTGAAATAGTTTGTTCTTCTACTGGGAAAATTCGAGCATTATTAATACTGGGTAGTTTCTTACCTATTTCTTTAGCAAGTTCTGATTGAGACTTTGTTCGTTTATCAGGGTCTACTAATTTTATTCTAAGTGTTCCTCCATTTACGCCACCGCTTCCACCAAATCCGGGAACTGCAGCAAATACAAAATCTTTTTCTGGAACAGAATCTGTTAAGTAATTTAATAGCTTATCCCCAGTTTCAACCATGTAGCCATAACTTGCACCTTCCGGACCACTCATTTGAAAACGAATACTGCTTCTATCTTCTAAAGGTGCCAATTCACTTTGTAAACCCGCACCAATCCAATAAATAATACCTGCACAAATGGCAACAATAACCCAAGCCATCCAACGAATTCTAAGAAACCCAGCAAGTAAGCGCTTATAACCGTTTTCCATCCCTCTAAAGAAGGGCTCAGTCATATCGTAAAACTTACCATGACCCGCATCTTTCTTATTGAGATATACATTTAATACTGGGGTAATGGTTAGCGAAACAAATGCAGAAATTAATACTGCAGCTGCAACAACAATTCCAAATTCACGGAATAAACTACCCACAAATCCTTGTAAGAAAATAACAGGTAAGAATACAACGGCCAATGTAATAGAGGTAGAAACTACTGCAAAGAAGATTTCTTTACTTCCCTCTAAGGCAGCTTTTCGTATGGGTAATCCACTTTCTAATTTTCTAAAAATATTTTCTGTTACAACAATTCCATCATCTACAACCAGTCCTGTAGCCAAAACAATGCCTAATAAGGTTAATACATTGATAGAGAATCCAGAAATGTACATGATAAAAAATGTAGCCACTAAGGAAATAGGAATATCGATCAATGGTCTTATGGCAATCAGCCAATTTCTAAAGAAGAAGAAAATTACCAATACAACCAATGTGAAAGAGATCAATAAAGTTTCTTCCACTTCCTTAATTGAAGCTCGAACATTTTTTGTTTGGTCAATTAAAGGAGTCATGATAAAATCTCCTTTTTCTGTTTTTTGAATCTCTGCTAAGCGCTTATAAAATTCATCTGCAATTTTTATATAGTTGGCACCAGGTTGAGGAATAATGGCCATACCAACTGCATTCACCCCATTTAATCTCCAACTATATTCATCGTTTTCAGGACCCACTTCAACATAAGCAACATCAGATAAACGAATAATACCAGCTGCCGTTTGACGAATAATTAAATCACGAAAATCTTTTTCTGTAGTAAGTCTACCCAATGCTTTAATGGTAAGCTCCGTTTTGTCTCCATAAATTTTTCCAGAAGGGATTTCAACATTCTCTGTATTGAGCGCGGTTCTAATATCACCAAATGTTACATTAAAAGAATTCAATTTATCTGGATCAATCCAGATACGCATTGATGGTCTTTTTTGGCCAAAAATATTAACGGCACTTACTTCTGAAATAGTTTGGAAACGTTCTTGCAAAACATTCTCTGCATATTCACTTAATTCTAATAAACCCTTTGTTTGGCTTTGCACTCCCAACATAATGATAAAATCACTATTGGCATCAGACTTACTTACAACAGGTGGAGCATCTACGTCTTGAGGTAAATTTCTTACTGCCTGACTCACTTTATCTCTTACATCATTGGCAGCTGCTTCTAAATCTTCCGAAACATTAAATTCTACAGTAATATTACTATTGCCATTTGAGCTTGAAGAAGAAATACTTCTAATACCTGGTATCCCATTAATTGCTTTCTCTAATGGCTCTGTTATTTGGCTTTCAATAATTTCAGAGTTGGCACCTGAATAAGATGTCCGAACATTTACAACAGGAGGGTCAACCGCAGGATACTCCCTTACTGCCAAAAAACTATATCCAACAATTCCAAACAATACGATGAGGATATTCATCACCGTTGCTAGAATGGGTCTTTTTAATGATAATTCAGAAATATTCATAGGATGATTGGCTGCTTCTATTTGATAATTTCACTCAACTGCTTTACAGAACGAACTTTAACTGGTTGTTTAGGTCTTACAAATAAAACCCCAGTAACTACAATACTGTCACCAGGTGTTAATCCTTTGGTAACTTCTACAAAACCTGTTCCTCTTACTCCAGTTTCTATATCAAGAAAAACGCCTTCGCCTCCTTTAACAACAATAATTTTTTTGGCTCTTGCATCAGGAATAATGGCATTGGTAGGAACCAAAATGCTCGTTTTACTTTTGCCTGCCTGTAAGAATACTTTTACAAAAGTTCCAGGTGCAATAGCACTCCCATCTAAAACTGCACGTACTCGCAGGTTTCTTGTAGTAGGATTAATTTGAGGATCTGTTGCAACAATGGTTGCCTTTCTTTTTACACTTGTTTCATTGGTTTGTACTTGAACAGAAGATCCAACACGAATCATATTGGTATAAAACTCTGGAACATTAAAATCTATTTTAACTCTATCTACTTGCTGAAGCGTAGTAAGTGTTACAGCTGGTGTAACATATGCACCAGGGCTAATTTGTCTTAATCCTAAAACTCCAGTAAAAGGTGCTCGAATGATTGTTTTGTCTAATTGTGCTTGGGTAACTTGCAAGTCTGCCTTTAAGCTGTTTACTTGATTTAAAGCCAAGTCATACTCAGATTGATTAATTCCATTTACTGCCAATAATTTTCTCAATCTTTCTTCCGTTTTTTGAGCCATATCTAACAACACTTTTGTTTTAGATAAATTGGCTTGTAAATCGGCATCATTTATTCTAGCTAAAACAGCACCCTGCGTTACCCGACCACCATCTGGAACATTAAGCATTGTTAATCTGCCACTTACCTCTGGATTAATATTGACTGTTTCCATTGGAATAATAGCACCATTCACTTCTACATTATTGTCAATATTGCCTGCACCCGCAATTAGTACATCAACAATAGTTGCCGATGGTGGTTTAGCTTTCGAATCGGCATTTTCTTTTTTCTCTTCCTTGCATGAAAATAACAGCAAGGGCAATGTTAGTAACAGACTTATTTTTTTCAAAGGAGTCAATTTTTGGAAGCTGTAAAGATAGAATTAAATAATGTCTTCAAAACCAGCATTTGCTGAATGGCGAATAGCTAAAATAATTCGGTGAAATGACCATTAAGTCGCATCCTTTTTTTACATTCAAGCAATAAAGCTTGCCCTATGTATGTACTCTCTCAAAAATACCCGCTGAAACGAGCATTTATTACTGGCGCAGCTTCAGGTTTAGGTAAAGCACTTGCATTAGAATTAGCCGCAGAAGGTTGGACAATTGGGATGGCTGATAATAATCCAAAATCTTTAGACGAAGTGGGGGGATTGGTAGCTAAAGCAGGAGGAAAACCACTGATTTATCTTTTAGATGTTGCAGACAAAGACCAGTATAAAGAAATTTCTGAACGATTTTTATATGATGCAGAAGGAATTGATTTGTTATTCAATAATGCAGGGGTTGGTGATGGGTCTGAATTTGAAACTTATTCTTTAGAGAATTACGAATGGATGGTAGGAATTAACCAGATGGGGGTATTATATGGTTGCTGGTATTTTATACCTGCAATGAAAAAACAAGGATATGGTCATATCCTTAATACTGCAAGTGCGGCAGCCATTAGTTGTGCGCCAACAATGGGTGGCTACAATATGACTAAAGCCGCAGTTGTTGCAATTAGTGAAACATTGTACAGCGAACTCTATGATTTTGGCATTCATGTTTCATGCATCCAACCTACTTATTTTAAAACCAATATTGCACAATCGGTAAGAGGTGGTGCTGCAACAAAAAAAATCACTCAAACATTTATAGAAAGGTCTGGTTTAGAAGCAAATGAAGTAGCCAAAGAAATTTTAACTAGGGCAGGAAATAAAGAGCTCTATATTATTTTGCCAAAAGCCGCAAGAACTATGTGGAAATTGAAAAGATTGGCCCCTACTTGGTTTAGATTAAAAGTGAAAGACCAATTCATGAAAGCCATGAACAAAGCATTATCTAGAAAAAGTTAATTATATGAAGATGAATGAAGCATTCAGTTTAAATGGGAAAGTAGCTTTAATTACTGGTGCCAGTAAAGGTATTGGGGAAGCCATTGCAAGATATTTTGCTGCCAGTGGAGCGGTGGTTGTGATCAACTCGCGCAAACAAGATGAATTGGATAAAGTAGCAGCATCCATTCAAGAAACAGGGGGGAAATGCATAGGAATTGCAGGCAATGCTGGTGATATAGAAGCATGCAAAATATTGGTAGCAAAAACAGTTGAATTATATGGTGGAATAGACATCTTAGTAAACAATGCAGCAAGTAATCCGGTATTCGGCCCTGTTGTAAACTGTGAAGAGTGGGCATTTGATAAAATCATGAATGTAAATGTGAAAGCCCCTTTTGAATTAGGAAAATTGGTTTATCCTATCATGAAAGAAAGAGGAGGAGGTTCCGTCATTAATATTAGTTCTATTGCAGGAA
This sequence comes from Synechococcus sp. UW140, assembly GCA_943371295.1. Lineage (GTDB taxonomy): Bacteria > Bacteroidota > Bacteroidia > Chitinophagales > Chitinophagaceae > Sediminibacterium. Next base: position 5,074 of record CALRUG020000040.1, read on the forward strand.
TTACACCAGACCCAGGGTTGGGATTATATTCTGTTTCTAAAGCTGCATTAAATATGCTTACCAAAGTAACAGCAAAAGAATGGGGGGCTGATGGAATCAGGGTAAATGCAATTTGTCCAGGACTCATTAAAACCAAATTTTCAGAAGCACTTTGGCAAGATGAAAAATGGTTGAATCGATTTGTAAAAATGGTCCCCATTTCAAGAATGGGATCAGTTGATGAAATTGCAGCGCTCGCTTTATTTTTAGCAGCTCCTGCTTCTGGATATTGCACAGGTACTTTATTTACTGCAGATGGTGGTGTTACTATTTAATAAATATTATGGAAGTCATTTTTATTACCAAAAGATTAGAAGTTTTATTACCCGCCATTCGGGAATTTGTAGAAAATGAATTAATCCCTTTAGAAAGCGAACATACTACTCGACCATTTAAAGAAACAGAAAAAGTTCTTGCGCAAAAAAGAGAATTAGTCAAGCAAAAAGGATGGTGGAATTTACATTTACCCATTCAAGAAGGGGGCATGGGATTAACTTTATGCGAGTTTGGACAAGTAAGTGAAATATTGTCTTTATCACCCTATTATGGACAATATACTTTTAATGCACAACCTCCAGATATTGGTAATACAGAAATGATTTCCCGTTTTGCTTCTGAAGAAATAAAAGAAAAATATTTACACCCATTATTGACAGGAAAAATCCGTAGTTGTTTTTCAATGACCGAACCTGAATTTGCTGGATCAAACCCAACCAGATTAGGAACTACAGCAGTAAGAGAAGGCAATGAATACGTAATCAATGGTCATAAATGGTTTACCTCATCTGCTGATGGCGCTGCGTTTGCAGTGGTAATGGCAGTAACAAATCCTACTGCTGCACCGCATGAAAGAGCCAGTATGTTTATTGTACCGACTGATACTCCTGGCTTTGAGTTCGTTAGAAATATTCCTGTTTTTGGAGAAGCAGGAGAAGGTTGGGCCAGTCATGCAGAAATTCGTTATAACAATTGTAGAATTCCAGTAAACAATATCATTGGTTCGGAGGGATCAGGGTTTAAGCTAGCACAAGAACGACTTGGACCTGGTAGAATACACCATTGCATGCGCTGGGTAGGAATTGCTGAAAAAGCATTTGACCTGATGTGTAAACGAGCTGCAACAAGAGAAATTAAAGAAGGAGAAATGTTAGGACATCAGCAATTTATTCAAGGGTTTATTGCAGAGAGTAGAGTAGAAATTGATGCTTCTCGATTATTGGTGCTTAGAACTGCGCACAATATTGATTTATATGGTGCTGCAGCAACACGTGATCAAATTGCAGGCATCAAATTTTATGTAGCCAATATGGTGCTAAAAGTATTGGACCGTGCCATACAAGTTCATGGTGCAATGGGTTTATCGGATGAAACCATGTTGGCCAATTTATTTCAACACGAACGCGGGGCAAGAATTTGGGATGGAGCAGACGAAGTGCATAAACAAAGTTTGGCATTGAGTATTTTAAAGAAATATGGAATGAGCAGAAAAAGTAAATAGTGGAATAATGGAAAAAACAGTCCCCCTTTCAGAAAAAGAAAGCATCAATATTGGTAAGTTAAATACCCTTTTAAAGCAAACTATCCCTGGTGTTTCCTCTATTGAAACCATCAGTAGATTCCCGGGGGGATATTCTAACTTAACGTATCGAATCCAAACAGCTGATGCCGTTTTAGTGATGAGAATGGCGCCTCATGGAGCCCATATTCAGTCGGCACATGATATGGAAAGGGAGTACCATGTTTTAAATAGCATCAAACCTTTTTTTAACGCCATACCAAATCCTGTATTGTATTGTACAGCTACTACCATTACCGGTCAGCCATTTTATATCATGCATGAATTGGAAGGTATTATTCTAAGGGCAAGTAATGCACCCAAACTCAATATCAGTCCTCAACAATTTGGAGACTGTTCAACAATGCTTATCAAAACACTTGCAGCATTACACGCCATTGATATTGATACTACAGGTCTTTCTGCATTAGGTAAACCTGAAGGGTATGTAAATAGACAAGTGAGTGGATGGATTAAACGATACTATGCTGCTCAAACAGATATAATAGCATCCATGGACCTGGTAGCAAAATGGTTAGAACAGAACTTGCCCAACAAACAAGCACCCGCTCTTTTACACAATGATTTTAAATACGACAATGTTGTTTTCAATGAATCTTTAACAAAAGTGGTAGGTGTATTAGATTGGGAAATGGCAACCGTGGGTGATCCACTAATGGACTTAGGAGCCATGTTGGCTTATTGGTTTGAAGCAGACGAAGAACCCATATTCAAACAATACAATTGTACATGGTTGCCCGGTAATTTAACAAGAAAAGAAATAATTGATACCTATGCAACACTCACTAAGAGGGATCTTTCAAGTATTGATTTCTACTATGTTTTTGGGCTATTTAAAAATGCAGTAATTGCACAACAAATTTATCATCGTTATAAACAAGGACATAGTTCCGATGAAAGGTTTGGAGCTTTGTTGCCAATGATTCAATTGCTTGGTGCTAAGGCTTTGAAAGCTAGCAACCATTAATTATCTTCTCTTCTTCTGTATAATCCGCCGCGCCAATTGTATTTGGAAGATTTATATTCCTCATATTGCTTACCAATATAGTAGCCCAACTCTAAATCGTTTAAAAGTTTTACCATGCCATAACTAGGACGATACCTTCGCATAAATGTGTCTAATTCTGGAGATTGTAAACCCGTTATTTTTCTTACAAATAACTTACTAAATCTACTATTGACATATTTTTCTTCTTCTTCTTCAATCAATCTTTTTTGCAAAGTCAATATGCTTCTATTTCTTTTTACCCTAAACATATTGATGATACCCTCCAAATCAAATCCAACTGCAGAACCAGGATTATAACTAGGACTTGAAACTACCCCCAAACTTGGCTTTTTAAAGTTGAATACTTTAGCATAGTCTTGCCTATTCATTGCAGAGTCGTATTTATAATAATTATTCCGCACTTTTACTTCAGGCAATTCAAATGAACGCACATGAATCATCACATTAAAACGCTCCAAATTACTAATGGTATCTACAGGGTATTTCATAGTAGATTTTCCTATTAAAGAAAACCAGATTGAATCGGTTTTTAGAACCGTTAATATATAATAACCTGTTGAGTCGGTAATGGTTCCCCTTCCAGAAGTGCTTTGAACTGCTACAGCTTCCAAGGGTCTTCTAGCAGAGATATCATACACATTTCCACTCACCGTTGTATACTGAGCGCTGACATCAGTACTAAAAACAGTTAAAAGCAGTATTGTTAAAATTCCAATAATTCCAGAAAGATGCCTCAATTGCCGTAGATTAATATGTAATATTAAACCAGCGAAAGCAGAGTTCCATATATCACAATGGAATTAACGAGTTTTTTGCAGTTTAAAACTTTTTATCGAGTATGTAAGGAAGCATAGAACGCCATGTTGGCCAATCATGATGAATATCTGGGCCCCAAACGTCTAAATCATACCATATTCCTTTTGTGTAAAGAATTCCAGCAAATTTCTTGGCGGCATCTGGATCTTCAAAGTTGCCGCTTCCAGTATATATATGAATATGATGACTTGCTTTAATCTTATCTAAATACCAATTATCATTTAAGCTGGGTATATAGTGAACAGGACTATTATAAAATACTTGATCATCCCAAAACCCTTTGGTGTACTCGGTTAAATCATATACTCCACTCATACTAATGGCGCCATTAATAATATCCGGTCTTTTCATGAATAAATTCATCGCGTGCAATGCTCCAAAAGAAGCTCCACAGGTATAAATCATGGTTTCGTCACTGGTAGCGCTTCGAATAAATGGAACCACTTCATTAAATACATACTCATTAAACTGATTATGTCTGATGGCTTTATGTTCGGGAAGCATTTGATTATTCATCCAGCTTTCCTTATTCATGCTATCGATACTAAAAACCCTGCACTTGCCTGAATTGATAAGTGGGGCAATAGCGTCAATTAACTGAAAACGCTCATATTCTAGATAATCTGCAGCTGCAGTAGGAATTAATAAAATGGCAAAGCCAAAATGTCCATAAGATGCAATAGGCATCTCTTTGTTTAAGGCCGGACTATACCATGAAGTAATTTCTCTTTTCATATTAATTGATACAACGCTGTTTAATTTCTTTCCAAAGATCCTTATAACATTGGGCCGCATAACTGCTAGCAGCAAATGTTTCTAAGGGTGACTCATGTACACCCATCTTCTCTACATCACTCAAATAAGGGATATAACTTTTGAAGAACAATTTGTCTTTATAAAACTCATTGATTACTTCATGATGTAGATTTTTTCTATGATCTACCATACTAAAGAAGCACTTTAATTTTGACGTATCCAAATCATTCTCTTTAAAATAACTCAATACCGATTCAAAAGAACGAATGGATAATGTTGTAGGAATATTAGGCATCAAAATCCAATCAACACCAGAAAAAACTGCATCATGTAAAACAGATATACCTGGAGGACAATCTAAAAAAACAATATCATACTCATTTTTGATGGTTGAAAGAATGGAAGCAATTTTTTTCTTGCTTTGCTTCATCTCGTTCAAAAATATATCCGCATGTCTAGCAGACAAATCTGCTGGTATAATGTCTAAATTTTCGTAGGAAGAGGGTTGAATAGCACTAGCTAATTCTATATCGCCACTTAATATTTTTTTAGCTTCATTTTTTACATTTGCTGTTGCACCTAAATAGAAAGAGGAAGATCCTTGTGGATCTAAATCCCATATCAGTGTTTTGTATCCTTGCTTTGCACTTAGGTATGCAAGGTTGATTGCAGCTGCAGTTTTACCTACCCCTCCTTTTAAATTGTATAAAGCAATAGTGACCATGAAAAAAGTTTATGATGTAAAGGAAGATACTAAAATTAGGCTATTGCACCTAAAATTAAACAGCCAATTACGATAAATGGAGCAGGTACTTTATTGAGTTGCAGCACCATAAATGTAGCGATAACAATAGCCAAATCCCATAATATCTGCCATTGCTGAATCCATAAATCAGGTATTATATGGTCGTTTAATAAATAGACTACTGCCCCTGCCATGATGCCTACAACAGCAGCCCGAATGCCTTCTAAAGACCTGAAAATCACTGCATATTTCTTTAGATTATGCCATACAGGAAAGAAGAACAAAACCAATAAAGCACTGGGCAAAAAAATGGCAATTACCCCAACAGCACATCCAATTAATTGCTTGCCTAATCCTTGGTCTTTTAATACCATTCCTCCCGTAAAAGCACCTATAGAAAATACAGGGCCTGGTATGGCTCTTACCAGTCCAGATCCTGTTAAAAAGTCTTCTCGATTAATTTTTAGTACATCTCTTTTATTTTCTAAAATTCGCTTAGACTGAGGTCTAGTTACATACTGTTCATACATCAATGGCATTAATACATCTGCACCCCCAAAGACCAGACTACCAAAACGATAATTGTTTTCGAATAAGTTAAAGACTTTTCTGTTCTCCCAATTTTGCTTGGTTGCCGTTTCTGATAAATAACCAGTGATACCAAATAGGAATAAAAAAATCAACAAATTGCCCCACTTAACTTGTTTGGGTGGAACTCCTTTTTGTGGAATTCGTTTATCGCTAAAATTGGTTGCTATACCTGCACAAACAATCAATATGGGGAATACCCAAGGTGTTTTAAAAGCAAAGAAAGTAGCAATGGTTGCAACAATTAGAATTACCCAAGTAATGGTATTATGAATAGCAACTTTAAATGTTCGCAAAGTAGAATATGCAATAAATCCAATCGCCATCGGTTGAATGAATCGAAATATGGCGGTGGGGTGTGCTATCTTATCGTAATAGTCTAATAAAAAGGATAAACCCGTCATTAAAATAGATGCAGGAATAATCCATATTAAGAGTGTAAAAATGGCCAATGCAACACCCCCTCTTTTATACCCAATTAAAGTTAAAACCTGTGTAGAAGAAGCGCCAGGAAGCATTTGACAGAAACCATTGTAATCTAATAGTTCTTCTTCAGTTACATCTTTACGTTGCTGAACAAATGTTTTGATCATCATTCCCCAATGACCTTGCGGACCACCAAAAGCAGTAATACTGTGCATGAACACAGCTTTCATGAAGGGGATATGTCTTAATAAATTCAAGTAACATTATTTCTTTAGTCCTATTTCTCTTAATCGCTCATCTAAATATTCGCCTGCCGTAGCATCTGGATATGCTTTTGGATTATTTTCATTGATACAACTTTCTAAACAAGCCAAGCTCATTTCACTTCTGGGATGTAAAAAGAAGGGCATTGAAAAACGGCTGGTATGCCAAAGCTCTCTAGCAGGATTTACTACTCTATGTGTGGTACTTCTTAATTTGTTATTGGTTAATCGCTGCAACATATCTCCTACATTCACCACAATTTGTTCTGGCAAAGAGGTAACATTTACCCATTCTCCTTGTTTGGTTAGAATTTGTAAACCATCCGCTGAAGCACCAACTAATAAAGTAATTAAATTAATGTCTTCATGCTGTTCTGCTCTAATGGCAGATTTTGGTTCATTCGTAATTGGCGGATAATGAATGCATCTTAAAATAGAATTTCCATTGTGCACATATTGATCAAAATAATGTTCATCTAACCCTAAATACAACGCAATTGCTTGCAATAGTGCTTTACCGCTCTTTTCAAAATTTCTATAGGCATTAAATAGAGTTTCGTTTAAGGGAGCAATTTCAGCAACCTGAACATTATCGGGATACTCCGATTTTATTGCATCATGATCTTCAACTGTTTGACCATATTGAAAAAACTCTTTCAAGTCTGGCGCATCACTGCCCTTGGCATGTTCTTTTCCAAAACTAGTATAGCCACGTTGTCCTGCCAAACCAGGAATTTCATATTGCTTCTTTTTCTCTAATGGCAAAGCAAAAAACTGTTGAACATATTCATATTGATTGGCAATTAAATCGTCTGGAACGCCATGATTTTTTACCGCAACAAAGCCCACTTCTTCATATGCTTTTCCAAGACTTTGTACAAAGGAAGCTTTTTGTTCGGGGGTTCCATGAGTGAATTCGGCTAAATCAACTACTGGTATGGCCATAGCAATAAATTTTTACGAAAATACAGCAAATTCAATAACTGTAGGATATAAGCAGCAAATCACAAAAAAGCTAGACCTTTATATAATGAAGCTTTTGAACCTAATCGTTTTGAGTATTATCCTACTCACCCTTGCTTGTAGTGCACCTTATAAAAAAATGGCCAAGCAATATGAACAAAGGGATCCAATCAATTTGCCTGATTACAGTGATTTATACTTGTGGGCAGCACACCCATTTAAAATAGACCCAGCAGATAGCGTACCTAAACCACTAAGAATCAATCATAGTATTGATTCTTCTGTAGATGTATTTTTCATTCATCCAACTACATATACAGACAATCAACTGCCTTATGGTTATAATGCACCATTCAATAACAATGATCTAAATGCCAAAACCGATTATACTACCATCTTATTTCAAGCCAGTGCATTTAATGCAGCCGGAAGAATATTTGCACCCAGGTATCGTCAAGCAAATTTGGAAGCTTATTTTCCTAAAAATGCAGCAGATAGTACAGCGGCAATAGCTGCATTTGAGTTGGCTTACAATGATGTAAAAGCAGCATTTAGCTTTTATTTAAACAACCTGAATAAAGGAAAACCCATTATAATAGCAGCACATAGCCAAGGAACTACGCATGGTAAAAGATTACTAAAAGAATTCTTTGATAACAAGCCGCTTCAGAATAAACTAGTAGCCGCATATTTAATTGGGATTCCTGTTGCCGAAAAAGACTACACACAAATTAAAGCATGCACCACAGCTGATCAAACTGGATGCATTGTTAGCTGGCGAACATATAGAGAAGGCTATACTCCCCCCTTAATTATACAAGAAAAATTTAAAGCCATTGTAACCAATCCATTAACTTGGACAAGTGATTTTACTATTGCAGAAAGACAACTAAACAAGGGTGGTGTTTTATTAAACTTTAATAAAATCGCTCCTACTGTTGCAGCTGCAAAAATTGAAGGCAATGTTTTATGGACGCCTAAGCCCAAATTCTTTGGAAATATTTTTTACACTACCAAGAACTATCATGTTGCAGACATCAATCTGTATTATTTAAACATCAGAGAAAATGTAGCGAATAGAGTAAAAATGTATTTCAAGAAATAATATTAGTTCCCATAAACACTGAGAAACTTAATACGCATAATTTTCAACTGTTCCCAGTTAAAATCAAATTCTGCCAATTCCTCTCTTGCAACATCTAGAGAAGAAGTTTCACAGCTTTTAAAATATTCTAATATTTCATCTTGCTCATCTTCACCCAGCCATTCATCAATGGCATAATCCAAATTGAGCCTTGTTCCACTAGCAGCAATGGTTTCCATTTCTTCTAACAATTGATCTAACTTAAGATCTTTGTTTTTTGCAATCGTTTCTAATGGTATTTTTTTATCAACGTTCTGAATAATATAAATCTTATTACTGGCTGCATTCGCAACACTTCGCATCACAAAATCATCTGGCTTCTCAATATCATTCTCGGCAACATAAGTCGCAATTAAATCAACAAAAGGTTTACCATATTTAATTGCTTTACCCTTACTTACCCCTTGACATTTACTCATTTCGTCTAATGTAGTAGGATATAAAGTGGCCATATCTTGTAAAGAACTCTCTAAGAAAATAACAAAAGGAGGAAGGCTTTTTTTCTTAGCCTCTTTTTGCCTAAGTTCTTTTAACATGACAAATAATTTTTCATCCGCAGCCGCACCTGATTGTGAAGCATTCTCCCCTTCCTCATCATCGGCGTTGGCATCTTCAAACAAATTATTCAGCACCATTTTAAAAGAGGATGGCTTCTTTAAAAACTTTTGACCCTTGTCGCTAGATTTGATTAAACCATATTCTTCAATATCCTTAATCAGCAAATTCTCTAGGAGCATTTGTCTAATTAAGCTATTCCATAAATGGGGTTCTTTGTCTTTTCCTATTCCAAATACAGGTGAAGCATCGTGGCGGAACATGGTAATCTGAGGAGTTAACTTACCTAGTAATACATTCACTACATAATCAGTCACAAATCTTCCGTCTAAAGCATTCACTACTTTTAATACTTTAACTACTTCCTCTTTTGCTTCAAATTTTTCTTTCGGATTTTTACAATTGTCGCATAGCCCACAATTTTCTGTTTCTGTATCTTCTCCAAAATAATGCAATAAAATTTTTCTTCTACATACTGCACTTTCAGAATAAGCTACCATTTCATCAATCAATTGTGCACCCACTTCTCGCTCACTCAATGGCTTATCGCGCATTAAATGTTCTAGTTTAGAAACATCTTTATGAGAATAATACAACACACAAATTCCTTCTAAACCATCTCTTCCTGCTCTACCCGTTTCTTGATAATAGTTTTCAATTGATTTCGGAATATTAAAGTGAATAACAAAACGAATATCTGGCTTGTCAATCCCCATACCAAAAGCAATTGTTGCAACAATTACCTGAACATCTTCATTTAAAAACTGGTCTTGCCGATCTGCCCTTAACTTTTGATCTAGGCCCGCATGGTAGGCAACTGCTTTTATTTTATTGGCCACCAATAACTCTGCTAATTCTTCGGTGGTTTTTCTATTGAGGGTGTAAATAATACCGCTCTTGCCCTTGTGTTGGCTAATAAATTTTACAATGCTTTTTACCGTTTGATCCTTTTGGATCTTAGGTAAAATTTCGTAGAAAAGATTGGTTCTGTTAAAGGAAGAAATAAAAATATTGGCTTCCCTTAAACCTAAATTCTTTACTATATCACTTTGAACTTTCGGCGTTGCAGTTGCGGTTAAGGCAATAACAGGAATGTCTGGATTAATGATATCCATCATTTCTCTTAGTCTACGATATTCAGGCCTAAAATCATGCCCCCACTCGGAAATACAGTGCGCTTCGTCCACTGCAAAAAAGGAGATTTTAAGGTCACTAAAATATTCTAAGTTTTCTTGTTTCGTTAGGGTTTCGGGCGCTACATAAAGCAGCTTAGTTTTACCGCTGTTTAAATCGTCTTTTACTGCTTTAATTTGCCCCTTATTAAGCGAAGAATTTAAAAAATGGGCTACTTCATCATTTTCACTATAGCCCCTTACCAAGTCTACTTGGTTTTTCATCAAAGCAATCAAGGGGGAAACAATAATAGCACAACCCTCCAATATTAAAGCAGGTAATTGATAACATAAGCTTTTACCCCCTCCCGTTGGCATAATAACAAAAGTGTCTTTCCCGTCTAATAAGCTATTAATAGCCGATTCTTGGGTTCCTTTGAATTCTTTAAATCCAAAATATTTTTCTAACGCGGAATGAATAGGATAGGAATGATTTGCCTCCGATTTGGCTGCAACAGTCTTTTTGATTGCAGTTTTTTTAGGAGCGGATTTTGACGGAGCTTTCTTGGTACTGGTTGCCATTGGGGGAATACTATTTTCTATATCTAGAACAAATGATGCTAGTAAAAGTTAAACAATTTTTGTCATTTTTCCCTTGATATTTCAACATTTTTGAAGAAATGAGGGCATTTTTGTAAAAGGGGAGCGAAGTTAATGAATACCTAATGCATTATCGCTGCTAAGCTGTTAAAGTTTACCTTTGTAAAGCATGAATAATAATATACAAGCACTAGCACATCAAACAATTGAAACGGAAGCAGCAGCCGTATTGGGCTTGAAAGCGTTTATCAATAATGACTTTGAGAAAATCATTCAATCCATTCACGAATCAAAAGGGAGACTAATTGTAAGCGGTATCGGCAAAAGTGCAATTGTTGCCCAAAAAATTGTGGCAACCCTCAATTCAACTGGAACTCCAGCATTATTCATGCATGCAGCGGATGCCATTCATGGAGACTTAGGTATGATTACTGCTGACGATATGGTGATGCTGATCAGTAAAAGTGGGGAAAGTCCAGAAATAAAAGTATTAATACCACTCATTAATAATTTTGGGAATTTGTTAATTGGAATGGTTGGGAATATGGACAGCTTTTTAGCCAAACAAGCCAATTTGGTACTGAATACCACCGTTGAAAAAGAAGCATGTCCGAATAATCTAGCACCCACCAGCAGCACTACCGCTCAAATGGTGATGGGAGACGTGATGGCGGTTTGTTTAATGGAACTCAATCAATTCAATAATCGAGATTTTGCAAAATTTCACCCAGGAGGTAATTTAGGAAAAAGACTCTACTTACGGGTAGCCGATTTGTCTGCAGCCAACAATCAACCTTGCGTACTTCCTTCAGCTACTTTAAAGCAAGTAATAGTTGAAATCACCGAAAATAGAATGGGTGTTACAGCAGTCGTAGATGAAAACCATCAATTAATAGGGATCATTACAGACGGAGACCTTAGAAGAATGCTAGAAAAAACAAGTGATATAGGTAGCGTTTGCGCTGCAGATATACTATCCGCAAATCCCATTACTGTACATCCTGAAGCTTTAGCGGTAGAAGCACTTGAATTATTAAAAAAACATGATATCAGTCAATTGATTGTGGCCGAGAATGGCATTTACAAAGGCGTCATACATATACACGATTTAATTAGGGAGGGAATTGTTTAAATTAAGCAATAAGTTACCCAAGACTTCGTTTTCTATGCTTGTAGCAGCTTAATCATTTTCATCTAGATTTTAAAGACATTCAAATGAATCAACACCATTATGTAGCCATCATGGCTGGGGGAATCGGAAGCCGTTTTTGGCCACAAAGTAGAACCGGTTATCCCAAACAGTTTTTAGATATTTTAAACACAGGAAAATCTTTAATTAGATGGACCTATGAGCGTTATGCAGCTTTTATTCCAAATGAAAATATTTACATTGTAACTTCCGATGAATATGTTTCAATTGTACAAGAACAACTTCCAGAATTAAATCCTGCCAATATTCTTGCCGAACCTAGTAGAAAAAATACGGCACCCTGTGTTGCATATATCTCATATAAATTATTACAAAAAGATCCTGAGGCTTCTTTAATTGTAGCCCCAAGTGATCATATGATTTTAGATAATGAAAACTTTAGAAAAATTACCTTACAAGCTTTAGAGTTTGTATCTCATATAAAGTCGTTGGTTACATTAGGGATCAAACCCACCCATCCAAACACAGGCTACGGATATATTCAACATGAACCGATGCAAGTAGCCGATGGAATTTATAAAGTAAAAACTTTTACAGAGAAACCAAATCTTGAATTAGCGAAGACTTTTTTAGCCAGTGGAGACTTTTTATGGAATGCCGGTATTTTTGTGTGGCAAGTTAAAAATGTAATGAAAGCATTTGAACTATACCAGCCAGAAATGTATGAGTTGTTCGATGCAGAAAAAGCCAATTTTAATACCCCTGCAGAAAAAGATGCCATAAACCGCATCTATCCACTTTGTACCAATGTATCCATAGATTTTGCTATTATGGAAAAAGCAGACAATGTGTATGTGATTCCTTCTTCATTTGGATGGAGCGACTTGGGTACTTGGAATAGTGCATATGATAATTTAGAAAAAGATTACTTAGGCAATGCAGTGGCTTCAGAAAATGTAATCATTATAGATGCCACTAAGTGTATGGTTTCAGCACCGAAAGAAAAACTATTACTATTACAAGGTTTAGACGACTTTATAGTGGTGGATACTCCAGATGTTTTAATGATTTGCAAAAAAGAAAAAGAACAAGCCATCAAAGAATATGTAGCAGAAGTAAAACGCAATAAAGGCGATCAATACTTATAAACGGTTGTTAGCTTTAAAATTAAATGGGGATGGCTTGCCATCCCTTTTTTAATTATGATTACATTTGAGAAGAACATTTAAACACTGAACGATGCCTATACGAACAGTAATTACAGGAACAGGCAGTTATATTCCTCCACATATTAAAACCAATAAAGATTTTGCTACGCAAGACTTTTATGGAGAAGATCATGTTAAGATAGCAACTGCATCCTCAGAAATTGTAGAGAAATTTAAAGATATTACTGGTATTGAAGAACGTAGATATGCTGGCAATGAATTCACCGCCTGCGATATGGGAGCCATTGCCGCCAAACATGCGATTGAAGACGCAGGAATAGATCATGAAAGCATCGATCAAATTATAGTAGCACACAATTTTGGGAATGTTTTAAAAAATACCATCCAATCTGATGCTGTACCTTCTTTGGCGTCACATATAAAACATGCTTTAGGAATCATCAACCCCAACTGTGTTGCATACGATGTATTATTTGGTTGCCCAGGTTGGATTCTAGGCGTAACACAAGCAGATGCTTTTATTAAAGCAGGATTAGCAAAAAGATGTTTGGTTATTGGAACGGAAACATTAAGTAGAGTAATTGATCAGTACGATAGAGATAGTATGATTTTTAGTGATGGCGCTGGAGCTACTATCATTGAAGCGGTTGAAGGTTCAGCCGACAGCGCTGGCATTATTGCAAGCAGTATGCAAAGTCATTGTAATGACGAGCTTAAATATATCACTATGGGTAAATCATATTTACCCGATGCAGACCCAGCAGTCAGGTATATAAAAATGAAAGGCAGAAAAGTGTATGAATATGCAATCAAAAACGTACCGCTTGCAATGAAAGCTTGCTTAGAAAAAAGTGGGGTAGAGGTAACTGAAGTAAAAAAGTTTTTCTTGCATCAAGCCAATGAAAAAATGGATGAGGGTTTTATAAAAGCACTTTTTAAATTATATGGCATCAGAGAAGTTCCTGCTGATATCATGCCAATGAGCATCCATAAATTGGGTAATAGTTCAGTTGCAACCATCCCTACATTGTACGATTTAGTAAATAGAGGAGAGCTAAGCAATCATCAACTTGCACCAGGAGATATTGTGATGTTTGCTTCGGTGGGGGCAGGAATGAATATCAATGCCATCTGTTATAGGGTATAAAAAAGGCCACATACCTTTCGGATTGTGACCTTAGAATTAACTACCCCCCGATAGCTAATTGATGCAAATTTAGGTCAATCAAACACTCCCAACAACTGTGTAATTACTCAGTTTTCAGTATATTAGGACATGAACAAATCCAATAAGACGCCTGAAATAGATCTGTCAGTCGTAACTGATTTGCCAGCAGATACCAGCAGCAGCCTTTTTAAACAATATAAAAGAAGCTTAATTCGGTTTCCAGATGAAGCCATTTATATCTATTCTTTCAAAGAAAAGAAGCTGATTTATGCGGATGGCTGGGAAGGAACATTGGGTTTTAAAGATGAGGAGATAACCCTTCAAACCATTATCAAACAAACCGACCCTAGTTACGTTGCATTTGCGCACGAAATCAATGCAAAAACTATTGACTTTATTCTAAGTAAAAAAACAGGAATCAAAGATTACAGTTTCACTGTTGAATTAAAAAAAATTCACCGAGATGGAACCATGGTTCCCATGGAAGTTAAAATAGGAATACTCTCAGTAGATGAAGATGGAATGGTTAATAATATTATTGGTCGATTTAGAATTAATCGGAACCTACATTTAGGTATGGTTATGCGCTATGATGTGCACGGGCCAGATAAAGAAGAATTTGAAAAAGTAATCAATAAGGCAGTACAAAAGTTTTTAACCATCTCCGGTAAAGAAAAAGAAGCTTTAGTATATGTAGCTAAAGGTTACTCATTTAAAGAAATAGCAGATGAACTGGGTGTTTCAGCATCTGCTATTGAAAAAAGAATACAACCCTTGTACAAACGATTCAATGTAAGAAATCTAACCCACTTGGTCAGTTTCGCCTATGAGAATCATATACTTCCTTAATTAGTATCCTCGAACATTTTTACCACTGAGATAATTTAAGAAAGCTTTGTTCACCACTTTATTACCACCCGGAGTTGGGTAGTTACCAGTGAAATACCAATCACCTGTATTGGTAGGGCAACACTCGTGTAAGTCTTCAATGGTTTGATAAATCACTTCAACAGGTACGTTCACCCCCTCAGGCGTAATCAACTGCGCAATTTTATCAGAAATTTCAAGCGTTGTAAATGGTTTATAAATTTGGCGAACCACATTTTCTGTATGTAATGCATTGTTTTTTTCAAGCGCAATAATTTGATCACGAACCTGATCAAGTACGTCTTCCATATTTCGCTCTTTCAATAAAGCAATAGCCGCTCTAAATGCAATAAAGTCTCCTAATTTACTCATATCAATCCCGTAACAATCTGGGTACCTGATTTGAGGAGCAGATGACACAACAATTATTTTTTTAGGGTTCAATCTAGAAAGCATTCTGATAATACTTTCTTTTAAAGTAGTACCTCTAACAATACTATCATCAATTACCACTAGCGTATCTTCATTATTACGAACCGTGCCATATGTGATATCGTACACGTGTTGCACCATTTCATTTCTGTTGGCGTCTTCAGTAATAAAGGTTCTGAGCTTAACATCCTTAATGGCGATTTTCTCTTGGCGAATTTTTCTATTCACCATTTCTTCTAATTTATCTGGAGTAAAATCGTTGCCCCAACTTAGAATACGCTCTACTTTAATTTTATTCAAATACTCTTCCATGCCTTTTACTAAACCATAAAAAGCTACTTCAGCAGTGTTAGGTATATAAGAAAAAATGGTGTTTTTTAAATCGTAAGTAATACGTTCTAATACCGTTTCACTTAAGTGGTGACCTAAGGCAATTCTTTCACGATAAATTTTTTCATCACTACCCCTAGAAAAATAAATACGCTCAAAAGAACAAGCTCTTCTTTCTTTTGGTTCTAGTATTTTTTCAATGCGGTAATTGCCTAAATCATCCACTAATAAAGCAGTGCCGGGCATCAGTTCTTTCACTTCATTCTCACCCACATTGAAAGTGGTCCTAATAGCCGCTCTTTCACTAGCAGCAACAATCACTTCATCATTAATATAATAATAAGCAGGTCTTATTCCATGTGCATCACGCATTACAAAACTGTGTCCATTACCCAATAAACCTCCAATGGTATACCCGCCATCAAAAATGGGAGTAGCGTTTTTCAGCACATTGGAAATATTTGCATTATTTGGATTCAGTTCATCTTCCTTCACCAAATAATGGTGTACCACTTCCATCATGGCGGCTAAGTCACTCTGCTTTTGAAAATCTCCGGGATTTACGCCTATTTGATCAAATAATTCATCGGTATTAACCAAATTAAAATTGCCTGCTAATGCAAGGTTTTTACCTGGCATTAAATCTCTCTTGATAAAAGGATGGCAAAACTCTACATTATTTTTTCCTTGAGTACCATATCGTAAATGGCCTAAAAGCAGCTCTCCTAAGAAAGGGAGATGACCTTTCATTAAACCAGGGTGCTGTTTAATATCAGATTGGTACTTTTCTAGTTCTTGAATTTCCTGACCAATCTTAAAAAATAAATCAGCAATCGGTTGAGGGGCATTACTACGCATTCTATGTAAGTAAGGATTGCCTGGTTCA
>CALRUG020000041.1:0-21520 GCA_943371295.1 Synechococcus sp. UW140
CCATTACAGCATTATTATACCCTGTAAAATACTTACAAAAATTGCCTTCTAAAACGGGTATATTGGCTTTGTAGTTGTCTACGAATTCACCATAACTTCTAAAGCTTACTCCTGCTTTTTTTGCATGATCCCAAAAAAATCCTCCTTTATTATTGGCAACTTTTCTATTTCCTTCGCCATCATAACTTCCCCCTTTTCCACCATAACTACTTACCCAGCTTTTTTCTAAGAAGTCAGTTGCATAAGCCCCCATCGTCCAATTGTGTCCATCCATACTTACTTCACCATCTACATAAAAATTATCTAATAAAACAAAGTTTCTAGCTAGTGCATGTTGATTGGGCGTAATATTTTCACCAAATAAAGTAAGCCGAGGATCACCATTACCTTCTTTCATATCACCTAATACTTGATCGTAGGTTCTGTTTTCTTTAATCACATAGAAAACATACTTGATAGGGCTTTTATCTCCCACTCTTCTTGGTATTGGATTACCTACTTCACCTTGTACTATCTTTTCTTTTACCTTATTATATGGCGTATTTTGATAGACTACTTGAGAATACACACTCATTTGTTTGGGGGTAGGCATATTGATAATACTCATTGTTCCCATAAATAATCCGCCAATATATTCAACACCCACTGGTTTATTTGGATCACCTTCATGGTGCAATACAATTTGTTTATTCGCAAATGGATTAGGGCCATATACATTGGCTTTAGAGGAAAAACCTTTTCCATTTGATACGAATATTTTATTACCAACCACTTTTACATTTGTAGGATACCATCCTACAGGAATGAAACCCTTGCTTTTACTTTGTATGGGTTTACTAACATCATACACTGCTAAACAATTGTTATCGGCATTTGCCACAAACAAAGTCTTTTCGTCTGTAGACAAAGCGAGTCCGTTGGTGGTAGATCCGTTGGGTGCATCAGGATACAAAGCCACATTCAAGACCTCAACTACTTTTTCTTCTTTAGTATTAATGACTGAAACTGAATTATCATTGGCATTGGCCACGTATAAAATAGTCCCTTTACTATTTAATACCATTTCGTTGGGATTATCACCCACTGGTATTTCAGCAGTTAATTTTCTGTCAACAGTATTAAATAAATATACCTTATCACAACCCCAACAACTGATGTACAACTGTTTTTTATTGGGAGACAGAACACATGTATATGCTTCACCACCCAAGGCTTGGGTAAATACAGTTTTCTTTGTTTTAATATCAACGATATACAATTGATTGTCTTCTCTAGTTACCACATACAATAATTGTTTTTCGTCGTCAATGGCAATACCTGCTGGGCTAATTTTATTTGGCCATTTCTTCCCTAAAATGATTGAGTCAGTTAAAGCAAGCTTATTGTTATCTATGGAAAAAATTTCAATTCTATTATTATGACCGCCAGATGCATATAATTTTTTTTCATCGGCACTAAAGACTAAACCATACCAACTCCTTTCAATTATTTTGGTGTCAAGTACTTTTTCAGTAATTGGATTAATCAATTGAATGCTTTGTGTACCCTGACCATTATTCGTTACGGCCATTAATTGCTTAGACTTGCTTAATGCAATATTCAATGGCAAGTCTCCTAAAGGAAAACTTTTTCCAACTGGTGTTAAAGCCCAACCATTGGGTAATATTACTTTTTTAGAAAGTAACTGTTGAACAGTTTGCGCATGAATATTTGCTGAAATAAATAAAAGAAGGACTGCAATCAATTTCCTATACATATGTATCAATTAAGGAAACTAAAGGTAGCATTCTGTTAAACAGTAAATAACAGTTCACGATAAATTAATCTGAAGAAACCTATTGTTTAGCAAACTCATAGCTCCTAACAGCCTTAAAATTGAGCATACCCCTCTCCCCCGGTACAACTTTATATTGAATTTGCCTATACATCCCAGTTCTTTGTGCACCAAGAGAGTCAGCTGTATACACTGGAAATCTGCGCATCAAAGTACCTTCCATCAACATAAAAGTATCAAATCCTTTATACCCTACTCTCAATTTTGGATCATCAACAATATCGGGGAATCCAATTCCAGTAAGAGATTCATTTTTAATAGAAGAAATGCCAACCACTGTTCCTTTATCATTGGGGTCATTTGTATAAATATAAATAACCATATCAGGATAAAAGTCGTTATTCAAATCGTCCACTTCCGCTTTTCTTATTCTACCCTTCACTTCAAAACTCACATCGCGAGCACCACTACCAAATCCGATAGGACTGATGGTCACATAGTTTTTGTCTTCATTTTTATTATTGGTCACCAATTTGAAACCAATATTACCCAGTTTCATTATGGTATCAATTTTCCTTGCCTGGCTGTATACAGCGCAAAAACTTGCCAGTAGAAAAGATAATAAAAGCAACAATTTTGTTTTCATAATTGAATTTACATATTTCTTCTATATTGACCACCCACTGCATACAATGCATTGGTAATTTGTCCTAGAGAACAATACTTAACTGTTTCCATCAATTCGGCAAATAAATTACCATTGCTGATTGCCACCTGTTGCAATTGTAATAATGCCTGTTGACTATTTGATTGATTTCTTAATTTAAACGCGTTTAAGTTCTGAATCTGTTGTTCTTTTTCTTCTGTGGTACTTCTGATTACTTCTCCTGGTAAAATAGTAGGGCTACCTTTTTTATTTAAGAAAGTATTGACCCCAATTAAAGGCAATTCACCTGTATGTTTCTTTGTTTCATAATACAAGCTTTCTTCTTGAATTTTATTACGCTGATACATTCTTTCCATTGCGCCTAAAACACCTCCACGTTCTGAGATTCTCTCGAATTCAGACAACACCGCTTCTTCAACTAAATCGGTTAGCTCTTCAATAGCAAAACTACCTTGAATGAAATTTTCTGTATTGGCAGTACCCAATTCTCTGTTGATGATTAATTGAATAGCCATTGCCCTTCTTACACTTTCTTCTGTTGGTGTAGTTATGGCTTCATCGTAAGCATTGGTATGAAGACTGTTGCAGTTATCATAAATAGCATACAATGCCTGTAAAGTGGTTCTAATATCGTTGAAATCAATTTCTTGTGCGTGTAAACTTCTACCGCTGGTTTGAATATGGTATTTCAGTTTTTGAGAACGATCATTGCCCTTATATTTTTGTTTCATTGCTTTCGCCCAAATCTTTCTAGCAACTCTACCAATCACACTATATTCTGGATCCATCCCATTACTAAAGAAGAAAGATAAGTTAGGCGCAAAATCATCAATATGCATACCCCTACTTAAATAATACTCTACAAAAGTAAATCCATTGGCCAACGTGAATGCCAATTGAGTAATTGGATTGGCGCCCGCTTCAGCAATATGGTATCCACTAATGCTCACACTATAAAAGTTGCGTACTTTTTGGTCAATAAAATAAGACTGAACATCTCCCATCAGTTTGAGTGCAAACTCTGTTGAGAAAATACAAGTATTTTGTGCTTGGTCTTCTTTTAAAATATCTGCTTGCACTGTTCCTCTTACTTGAGAAAGCGCTTCCGCTTTTAATTGAGCATAAATATCGGCTGGTAATACTTCGTCTCCACTTACGCCTAATAATCCAATACCTAATCCATTGTTGCCTTCTGGCAATCTTTCTGGGGATGATGGATTATAATAAACTGGTCTAGGGGTTTTGCTGAATTTTTTTTCAATAATCGCATTTACTTCTTCCCATTTATTGTTGGCACTAATCCATTTTTCACATAATTGATCAATGGCTGCATTCATGAAAAATGCAAGTACAATTGGAGCTGGACCATTGATGGTCATACTAACCGAAGTTTTAGGATCGCATAAATCAAATCCGCTGTATAATTTCTTTGCATCGTCCACGGTAGCAATACTCACCCCGCTATTTCCCACTTTCCCATAAATATCTGGGCGCGGATCAGGATCTTCTCCATAAAGCGTTACACTATCAAATGCAGTAGATAAACGGATTGCAGGTTGACCCAATGAAACATAGTGAAAACGCTTATTGGTTCTTTCCGGACCACCTTCGCCTGCAAACATTCTAGTAGGATCTTCCCCCTGTCTTTTTAATTCAAATACACCAGCAGTATATGGGAACTCTCCTGGAATATTTTCTTGTAATTGCCATCTTAAAATATCTCCCCAGTCTTTGTAACGAGGTAAGATCACTTTTGAAATTCTTGTTCCACTTAAAGATTGAGTGGTAAGTGGTTGTCTGATTGTTTTATTTCTGACTGTATATTCAAAAAAATCAGCTTGGTATTTTTTTACTAATTCAGGCCATTGCTGAATCATTTTTTTACAATCCGGATGAAGCGACAATTCAAATGAAGCTGCAATATTTTCTAACTCTTGCTTTGCTGAACTATTGGCTGGTAAAGATTGAATGGCTCCATTTAGCTGATACCATTTTGAAGCAATTAAACATTGCTCATTGGTCCATTCGTTATAGCTTCTATTGGCATCTGCAATTTCCGCTAAATATCGAACCCGCTTGGGAGGTATAATTTGTGCCCTTGTAGTCGTTTCATTTAAGCCAGCTTGAATGGCGCTTTCAGTAGAAAAATAAACACCTGTTTTTTCTTGAATGACAGCCATGATTTTACCAAACAACTGGTTTATTCCCGTGTCATTAAATTGTGCAGCAATGGTTCCTACCACAGGTAGATTTTCATCTGCTTCATTCCACAATTCATGGTTGCGCTTGTATTGTTTGCGAACATCATGCAGTGCGTCTAAAGCACCAGCCTTATCAAATTTGTTGATACAAATGATATCGGCAAAGTCGAGCATATTTATTTTCTCTAACTGAGATGCTGCTCCATATTCAGGAGTCATTATATACAAGCTTACATCACAAAAATCTAAAATAGATGCATCACTTTGACCCACACCCGCAGACTCTAAAATAATCATATCAAAGCCTGCTACCTTACAAATATTGATGGCTTCTTGTACATGGGCACTCAAAGCGGTATTATCATCTCTTGTAGCCAAGCTGCGCATATATGCACGATGATGAGAAATTGCATTCATACGAATTCGATCCCCCAACAATGCACCACCTGTTTTTTTCTTTGATGGATCAACTGAAATAACTGCGATTGTTTTGTCGGTATAATTATTCAAATACCTTCTCACTATTTCATCCGTTACCGAGCTTTTACCCGCACCACCTGTGCCCGTAATTCCTAAAACAGGAATTGAACTTGTATCTAATACAGTTAGTTCTGTAGAACCATTTGATAAACCATTTTCAGCTAAAGTTATTTTTCGTGCAACATCTCTAATTTCTTTTACCTCACCTAAATTCAATGGCTTTTCTGTGTTCGCATTTGCATTTAACTCAAAATCACATTGCTTCAGTACATCTTCAATCATACCCTCTAATCCCATTGTTCGCCCATCGTCTGGACTATAAATTCTGGTAATGCCATGTTGGTGCAATTCCCTTATTTCTTCAGGCAGAATGGTTCCTCCACCGCCACCAAAAATCTTAATATGTCCACAACCGTTTTGGTCAAGCAAATCTTTCATGTACTTAAAGAATTCCACATGCCCCCCTTGGTAACTAGTAATAGCAATACCTTGAACATCTTCTTCGATAGCACACTCCACTATTTCAGCAACACTTCTATTATGTCCTAAGTGAATAATTTCTGCGCCCTTAGATTGTAAGATTCTACGCATAATATTGATTGCTGCATCATGCCCATCAAACAAACTAGCTGCCGTTACAATTCTAACTTTATTCTTTAATGAAAACGCCATATCCTGATTTTTAAGCTGGGCAAAAATACTGTATAAATGCAAGGGGTGAACAACCGTTAGTTTTTTATTTGGTCAAAAAAAGGGGCTTTTGCATTATCTTGACATTTAAAGGAATTATATGCGCTTTAAAGTAGATATAAATCAAGAACAGGCTCATCCAGTTGTCCATTTAACGGATACACTAACAGGTTGTACAGCTGAAATATATGCTTTTGGAGGATTATTAAACAGCTTCCACATTCCGCTAAATGGAGCCCTTTTTAACTGCATTGACGGGTTTGAATCTGTGAAAGATGCCCAAGAAAAAATAACCAAGGCATTTAAAAGTGCAAAAATTAATCCTTTTGTTTGTAGACTCCAGAATGGTACTTATAGTTACAATGGACAAAAGCATATTATTCAAAAAAACTACTTAGATAAGCACGCTTTGCATGGATTGGTATACGATGCAGTTTATGAAATAGAAAAAAGTTCAGCTTCAACTGAGTCAGCCGCAATTACCTTATGCTATCACTATCAAAAGAATGACCCAGGTTATCCATTTGAATACACTATTCAAATACAATGGGAGCTAAAGCCCAATAATTGTTTATTAGTAACCACTTCAATTAGTCATCACAATAATGGCCCCATCCCTTTTGCTGATGGTTGGCACCCTTATTTTACTTTGGGAGGTCCGATAGATCAATACCAGCTTCAATTTGATGCCGATACCCAACTTGAGTTTGATGCGGCTTTAATCCCCACCGGAAAAAAAATAAACGATTCCCGATTTGAACAAAAACATTCATTAGAAAATATATTCTTAGACAATTCCTTTGAATTGAAGCCAAATGGGAAGTGCATTCTTAGCAATGATTGCATGCAATTAGAAATAGTACCCAATCAGCGTTATCCTATTTTACAAGTATATACCCCTCCACATAGAAATAGCATTGCTATAGAAAACTTGTCTGGAGCACCTGATAATTTTAATAATGGAATAGGATTATTGATGTTATTACCCAATAAAGAATACCAATTCAAGACCAGTTATCAGGTAACAACATTATAAATCTACCACTGCTGTCATTGAAATTTCAACGTTTACACCTCGGGGCAATCCCTTTACAGCAACTGTTTCTCTTGCAGGGTAGTCTCCGTTGAAATAGGTGCCGTACACTTCATTTACTTCTGCAAATAAAGCCATATCACTTAAGAAGATGGTCGTCTTTACAATATGCTCAAAAGACAATTTTGCCTCTTTTAAAACTGCCTCAATATTCTTCATCACTTGATGCGTTTCAGCAGCAATATTATCGAGTACCAATCCGCCCGTTGCTGGATCAAAAGCAACCTGACCACTCAAAAAAACAAAGCCATTGGATTTTATTGCTTGATTATAAGGTCCAATAGGAGCAGGAGCATTGATTGTTTTTACCACTTGTTTAGACATAGAATTATTTTGAGTAAGCAAATTGCTGCTTTTTAATCAACCTGCCAACCTAAATTTGCAGACCAAGCCCATTTATGCAAATTATAATAAGAGCAACAGACCATCAATTCTCCCTTTTAGCCAACAAATTAATGAATGGCAATAATCAAATTCATAGGTATGAATCTACCAGTGAAGCAATTCCTTATGGTGATATTTACATTGATGCAAGTTTTGAAGAGGAAGGACCTTGCTTTTCCTCAATTCAAAATAGAATTGTTTTAGTGAATGCGGTATGTACGCCATCGGAAATATTACCCCAAAATTTTGTTCGGTTCAATGGATGGGATGGATTTTTATCTCAACCAACGCTAGAAATTGCAGGCAATGATGAAGCAGTAATCAAAGCTAAGGAACTACTAATGGCTGTAGGAATTACGACGATCGTTTCTGCTGACGAATTAGGAATGATAGGTCCAAGGGTAGTTTCAATGATTATCAATGAAGCTTATTTTGCACTTGCAGAAAATATAAGTACTCCAGAAGAAATTAATACAGCTATGAAATTGGGTACCAATTATCCATACGGCCCATTTGAATGGTGCGAATTAATTGGGTTCCAGAAAGTTTCAACACTTTTACAAAAATTAGCAAGTACCAATGAGCGATATAGTTTGGCACCCGCATTTCAAAATAATTAATTAAATGGCTTTAATCTTAAACATTGATACGGCTACTCATTATGCTGGGGTATGCATCAGCAAGGATGAAAAAGTATTGGCAAGTCAATCACATCAAAACCAAAAAGACCATGCTGCTTTTTTGCAACCTGCTATTGAAACCATCATGATTGAAGCAGGTTATCAATTAAAAGATATTGATGCGGTAGCTGTTACTGCGGGGCCAGGAAGTTATACGGGTATTAGAGTAGGATTAGCTTCAGCAAAAGGTATTTGTTATGCCTTAAATAAGCCATTAATACTAGTAAATACCCTAGCAGTTATTGCCAATGCAGCTATTGAAAATACTACTGAAACATCAATAGAAAAAGACACTGTTTTTTATGCAATGATAGACGCCAGAAGAATGGAAGTATTTGCTGGCAAGTACAACCAAGAGCTATTGGAATTAGCTGTTTCAAGTGCTTTGGTACTTGATTCTTTCTTTTTTGAGGGGCTAATTTGTCATTCTAAAGTAATTTTTTGTGGAGATGGAGCCAAGAAGCTTGAACAATTTACCCTACCAATCAACTATAGTATTGACTACTCGCAACACAATGTAAATCATATGGTTATGATTTCTGAAACTCAATTTAAATTGAAAAATTTTTCCGATTTAGCTTATTCAGAACCCCTATATATAAAAGAATTTTACCAACCAATCAAGTCTGAGAAAGGGCTGACTAAAAACTAAAAAGAATAACTACTGTTTATACATTGCAAAAAAGCTAACTTTGCATAAGTCTTAATACCCCCAATATTACGCTAAATGAACGCAACCATTCAATCAATCCTATTAACCAATGGCGCGGAGCCTGTGAAGGTAGATTTCCTTCAGGCAAAGAAGGCATCTTTGATCCTTCGCTCCATTAACCACAAGCTACGACAGCAAATCATCAAACTATTAGATGAGCATCAAAAGATGACTGTTACAGAGCTTTATGTAAAACTTCGTTTAGAACAATCCGTTGCTTCCCAGCACCTCGCCATTTTACGACGAGCAGGTATTGTAAGTACCACCCGAGAAGGGAAATTCATTTATTACTCCGTTAATTACACTCGCTTAAACGATGTAGTCGGTTTTGTGAAAGCATTGGTAGATTAATTACCTTTGCCGCAAAATCATTGCATGTTTATAAAACAACTATACACTGGATGTATCAGCGAAGCCGCGTACTATATTGAAAGTAATGGTATTGCTGCAGTCATAGATCCAATTAGGGATATTGATGCCTACTTGGTTTTAGCCAAAGAACGGAACGCAAAGATTCAGTATATATTTGAAACGCATTTTCACGCAGACTTTGTGAGTGGACATTTGGATTTAGCTGCAGCCACTGGTGCTACCATTGTTTATGGACCAAATACCCAAACGAAATATCCCGTTCATGTTGCTAAAGACATGGAAATATTTACACTGGGAAAAATTAGCATACAAGTATTGCATACACCAGGCCATACTTTAGAAAGTAGTTGTTACTTATTAAAGGATGAGGAAGGAAATAATAAAGCCATTTTTACTGGCGATACTTTATTTGTAGGTGATGTAGGCCGACCAGACTTAGCGCAGAAAAGCAATGAGTTAACCATGAATGACTTAGCTGGAATGTTGTACGATAGTTTGCAAGAGAAAATTATTCCTCTTGCGGATGATGTAGTCGTATACCCTGCACATGGAGCAGGAAGTAGTTGTGGTAAAAATTTAGGCGCTGATTCATTTAGTACTATTGGTGTTCAAAAAGCAAGTAATTACGCTTTACAAGCTGAATCCAAAGAAGCTTTTATTAAAGCTGTTACAGAGGGATTAAACGCTCCTCCTGCTTACTTCCCTATTAATGCGAGCATTAATAAAGATGGGTACACCAGCTTAGATAGCATTTTAGACAATGCTTTGAAACCCTTATCGGTAAAGGATTTTAAAGAAAAGCTAGTAGAAAATACCATCATTTTAGATACCAGACATCCTGATCAATTTATGCAGGGGTTTGTTCCTGGTTCAATCAATATTGGATTAAACGGAAGATTTGCAGAATGGGCAGGTACTTTATTGCCTTTTACACAACCCATTGTTTTAGTTACTGAAGAAGGTGCGGAGAAGGAATCAATTGTAA
Organism: Synechococcus sp. UW140; assembly: GCA_943371295.1. GTDB lineage: Bacteria > Bacteroidota > Bacteroidia > Chitinophagales > Chitinophagaceae > Sediminibacterium. Next base: position 10,039 of record CALRUG020000041.1, read on the forward strand.
GATTGACCAGAGTGGGAATTGAAAAAATAGAAGGCTATTTATCTGGAGGTTTTGCTGCTTGGCAAGATGCGGGAGAAAATATTGATTTAATTATTGATGTAGAAGCAGATGAATTGGCAATGGATCTCCCATTCGATGAAAACTTAGTCATTGTTGATGTTAGAAGAGAAACCGAATATGCTAATGAGCACGTAAAAGAAGCCATCAATATACCTTTAGATCAATTGACTGATCCAGGCAGCATGGTTAATTTAGATGACCATCACAATATTTATATACATTGTGCAAGTGGCTACAGAAGTGTGATTGCCGCGTCTATGATAAAGAGACAAGGTATACACAATATTCGAAATGTATTAGGCGGTATTGAAGCGATTAAAGGATTACCAGAGAAGTTTGAGTTTGAAAAAGAAGCGGCAACTTTAAACTAAGCTTATTTGATTTCTAATGCACTGTGTTTGGTTGGATCAAAGCTCCATTTCCATCTGCGATGACTCCAGAGATAATTGGCAGGCTTTAATTTAACTGCTTGTTCTACTCTGGTTGCATACAACTTGGTTAACTCACCGTCTTTAAAAGAAAAAGGATCGGAAGTGATTAGTTCAAACTTGATTTCATAATACCCTCTGCGCACTTTATAAAAATGGCAAAATACCACATGGGTATCATTCAGTTTTGCACCCTTCTCTGGACCCAAAATGAAAGGAGTCAATCTGTTGAAAAAGGGTACCCAATGGGCTTTCAAGTCACTTGGAGGGTTTTGATCGGCTGCAAGTCCTAATGCATATCGATCCTTAACATAGCTTCTAAATTGGTTTTTAAAATGCTTGGTAGGAATTAGGATGGTACCATTTTTAGCACGCATATCATAAATGATCTTGTCCATTACTTTATTAGACAATGGCTGATAAACGCCAACAAATGGATATAAACTATGCCTGGGAATCCAGTGATTTAAGAATTCCCAATTGAAAAAATGGCCTGCTAATAATTGTACATTTCTTCCAGAGCTATACAAATCATTTAATACTTCAATGTTGCCAACCAATCGCTTATCGGCTTCTTTGGTACTGATAGAAATCATTTTAATGGTTTCCACAATCGTATCTATAAAGTTGTGGTAAAAGTCTTTAGCGATTCTTGTTCGTTCTTTTTCTGATTTTTCTGGGAATGCAATGGATAAATTATGTAGCACTACTTTTTTTCTATAGCCAAACAAATAAAAAACCAATACATATAATCCATCGGAAATAAAATACATGATACGCCAAGGCAATAGTGATAACAAATAAAACAATGGATAAATGATATAATACATGGCCTTAGGGGCTTTAAAGTATAATGTTTTGTAAAATAGCACTCTTTTCTTGGTGATCGGTATTATAGTGCAGCCCTCGGCTTTCTTTTCTAAACTGTGCTCCTTTTACAATTAAATAACCTACCGTGATTAGGTTTCTTAATTCACATAGTTGGGGAGATACCTTGGTAGAACGATACAATTGCTCAGTTTCTTCAAATAACAAATCCAATCTTTTCATAGCCCTACTTAAACGAATATCCGTTCTTACAATTCCCACATAATCACTCATGATTTGCTGTAACTCTTTCAAGCTTTGCGTAATCAAAATCATTTCCCTTGGTTCAGCAGTTCCTAAAGCATTCCAATCAGGTAAATGGTTAATCAAACTCAACTGATCAATTTGTTTGCAAGAATCTATAAAACATCTATGCGCAAATACCATTGCTTCCAATAAACTATTGCTGGCCAATCTATTTGCTCCATGCAACCCGGTACTTGCACATTCTCCGCAAGCATATAAATTTCTTATAGAAGTTCTGCCCCATTCATCCGTTTTAATACCACCGCAGCTGTAATGAGCAGCAGGAGCCACCGGAATCATTTGTTGCATTACATCAATTCCAATGGATAAACATTTCTGGTAAATATTAGGAAAGTGATGAATGAATTTTTCCTTACCCATATGCCTGCAATCCAAATAAACATGCTCCGTACCAGTCCGCTTCATTTCGTTATCAATCGCACGAGCCACAATATCTCGAGGGGCTAAATCTTTTCGGTGATCATATCGTTCCATAAAAGCTTCCCCTGCTTTATTTCTCAGGATACCTCCATCCCCCCGCACTGCTTCTGTAATTAAAAAACAGGGTGATACACCAGGCTCGTATAAAGCAGTTGGATGAAATTGAATAAACTCCATATTCTCAATTTTACCCTTCGCCCTATACACCATTGCAATACCATCTCCAGTTGCAATTTTTGGATTCGTGGTGGTTCTGTATGCCTGACCGCAACCACCAGAGGCCAATAAAACAATTTTAGAAACTATTTTTTCTATTTGATTAGTCTGTAAGTTCAATACATATACACCGTAACAAGTAATATCTAAGGTAGATTTAGTAACCAAATAACCTAAATGATGTTGCGTTAGCAAATCAACTACGAAACAATGATTCAACAAATGAATATTGGGCAAATCATTTAACTGAGAAAGCAATGCCCGCTCCATTTCCATTCCAGTAACATCTTTGTGATGTAATATTCTATTTTCGCTATGGCCGCCTTCTTTTCCTAAGCTATAAATACCCGATTCATCTTTATCAAATGCAGCTCCATAATCAATAATTTCTTTAATTCTTTCTGGACCTTCCTTCACCACTATCTCTACAATTGATTCATTACAAAGTCCATCCCCGGCAATCAACGTATCTTCAATATGCTTGTTAAAACTATCCCTGCTTTCATCCCATACCCCTGCAATACCACCTTGCGCATACTTGGTATTGGTTTCATCCGCTTGAGTTTTAGTGATAAGGATGATTTTTTTATCAGGAAATTGCTTTGCTACTTTTAGTGCATACGTTAATCCTGCAATTCCAGAACCAATAACTAAAAAGTCTGTTTGGTGCATACAAAAATTTAAATTGAATTATGCAGGCTCTACCCAAGCGCCATGTTCTTTCAACAGATTAATTAATTCAGATACCGCAATTTCACTATCGATATTTCTTTTCATGATATCTTTTCCCTTGTATAAGGTAATTTTACCTACTCCACTTCCAACATAACCAAAATCAGCATCTGCCATTTCACCAGGGCCATTCACAATACAACCCATGATGGCAATTTTAACTCCTTTTAAATGATTGGTTACATTTCTGATTTTAGCAGTGGTTTCTTGCAAATCAAACAATGTTCTTCCACAACTAGGGCAACTGATGTATTCAGTCTTAGAAATTCTGGTTCGAGTAGCTTGTAAAATGCTAAACGCAGAAGAATTAATGAATTGTTCAACCGAAGTATTACTTAAATAATTTCTTCCACTTGTATCTACAGCACCCGTATTCATTAACTGATAACTATTGGCATTCATTCCTAAACAAATACCATCTCCCATCCCATCTAACAATAAAGAGCCGCATTCAGTTGCGTAATGAATTAAATGCTCATCAGCTGTTTGCCAATTACTATCCGTAATAATTACTACTGGATTCTGCACTTGTAAATTCATTAATTCCATCATCATTCTTCTAATAGACTGCATTGCATTGGTGTTGGTACTACTCAAGCAAAGCACTACAGTTGAATCGTTGGCAAATTCTTCTAAAAAGGTATAATCATTTACTGCTGTGTCATCATTGTAACAATCAATCATTACAAAATTGATGGTATCACTTTTGGTTTTTGCGTTGGCATAACCGGATCGATCAAATATGGGAATATAGCTGTATTTATCTGGACATTCCTCATAAGTAGCAGGATATACAATGACTTTTAATGTGCCAGGTAAAGCAAAATCAAGTAATTGATTCCCAGTAAAAATATAATCGGCAGCAGCATCCCCAATGGTCCATTTATCGGTTGCTTCGTCGTACTTGTATCCAATTGCTTCTAAATGAGTAGGTGTAATTTGCGAAAGCTTACTCAAGTCTGCAATCACTACTGGCACTTGAGCTCCGCCAATATTGCCTACTGCAAAAGTTTTTCTTCTGCTGTAATTAAATGGATCGTAAGGAATTTTGGTAATTGCTGGAACCATTCCATGGGTATTACCATTTCTACCTTCTAAACTGTATCTTTTAATCAAATCTTTACAAACAGGAATTTCTAATTCAGGGTCTTCCGTTAAACTTACCCGAACGGTATCGCCGATCCCATCTTCTAATAAAGTACCAATACCGGCAGCACTTTTAACCCTACCATCTTCTCCATCACCTGCCTCTGTTACACCTAAATGCAAAGGGTAACATTCTCCAAATTCCGTTTGCATTTGTTGAATCAATAAACGATAAGCCTGGACCATCACTTGCGGGTTGCTGGCTTTCATACTTAATATAATATTGTGATAATCCTCAGAACGAGCAATGCGTAAAAACTCCATGGCACTTTCCACCATGCCAATAGGGGTATCGCCATACCTGCTCATAATTCGATCACTTAAAGACCCATGATTGGTGCCAATACGCATAGCAGTCCCATGCTCTTTGCATATCAAAACCAATGGAGTAAAGCGTTCCCGAATGCGCTCAATTTCTTCTAAATATTCAGCGTCGGTATAATCAATTTGTTCAAACTTCTTTTTGTCTACGTAGTTGCCAGGATTGACCCTAACTTTTTCTACAATTCTTGCAGCAATTTCAGCGGCATTAGGGGTGAAATGGATATCGGCAACAAGAGGAGTAGTGTAGCCGCGTTTGCGCAACTCGTCTTTTATATTCTGAAGGTTCTCTGCTTCTTTTTTGGAGGGAGCAGTGATTCTCACTAATTCTGCACCAGCTTCAATACAACGAATGGTCTGTTCAACAGTAGCCATGGTATCCATGGTATCTGTAGTTGTCATCGTTTGAACCCTAATGGGATGACCATTGCCTAAGCGTAAATCGCCAATTTTTACTTCACGCGTTTTTAATCTACTTAGTTGTGTTAATGAATTACAATATAGTTGCATAAAGTATAGTATTGGAATTATCTTTTCCCTTCAAAAAATCCTTGACTGCTCAATATCTTCTTGAGTAAATCAATTCTTACTTCAACCAAGGGTGTTGTGGATGGAGCTTGTACATTTAATACAAAAAAGTAAGGGTGTTTGTTCTCCTCAATCCAACCCACAACCCATCCTAATTGTTCCCCTTTTTCTGTATACGTTAAGCCTGTTTTATAACTCAATTGATAATTGGCATTCGATTCTCTTAGCATCATGCGTTTTACAATTTCATGAGATCGCTTTTGAAAGGGCAATTGATTAAAGAATAATCGTTTCATAATGCCCAATTGCTCATCTGGGGTTAGTTTGATGGTATTGTTTAACCAAAAACTATCGATTGATTTACCAATGGTATGATTCCCATATTGCAAACTATCTAACCAGAATTGCATGGTGTCTTTACCAATTCTTCTGGCTACTTCTTGGTAATAAGGAACAATCGAATTTTTAAAAGCAGTTTCCATGGATACAACAGAATCCAATTGAATAGTCATTTTTTCATCAGAAACTACACCCGTTTCTAATGCTATTAGTGAGTGAACTACTTTAAAGGTAGAAGCGGGAGAATAGGCAGAATCTTTATACCTATTTAAATTATAAATGGTGAAATCTCCAGTACCATTATCAAATAGAGCAAAAGTTCCTTTTACACCAGCCGAATCAAAGTATTTCCCAATTGCTTCATCCACTTTCACATTGTTGGGAGAACAAGCTGCAAAAAATAAAGCAACACTTAATACCAATAATAATTTTCTCATATTTTTCTTATTTAATCACCCCTAATTCTTTACCCACTTTTGTAAACGCAGCGATGGCTTTGTCTAAATGTTCTTGTTGATGTGCGGCACTTAATTGAACCCTAATTCTAGCCAATCCCTTTGCTACAACGGGATAAAAGAATCCAATAACATAAACTCCTTCATCCAATAATTTAGCAGCAAAGTTTTGTGCAATCACCGCATCATATAACATGATGGGAACAATAGGATGATCGCCTGGCTTTATATCAAAACCGGCTTCAGTCATTTTTGTTCTAAAATAATTGGTATTATATTCTAGTTGATCTCTTAAAGTGGTAGCAGAAGTAAGCATATCTAATACTGCTATAGATGCCCCTACAATACTTGGTGCAACTGTATTAGAGAAAAGGTATGGACGGCTTCTTTGACGCAACATTTCTATAATTTCTTTTCTACCAGAAGTGAATCCACCACTTGCACCACCTAAGGCTTTTCCTAAAGTACCAGTGATTATATCAATTCTTCCCATTACTCCACGGTATTCATGTGTACCTCTTCCCGTTTTTCCTAAAAAGCCAGAAGAATGACATTCGTCTATCATTACAATGGCATCATACTGATCGGCTAAATCACAAATTTTATCTAATTGTGCAATGGTTCCATCCATGCTAAAAGAACCGTCTGTTACAATGATTCTACTTCTGCAATTAGCTGACTCTTTTAACTTCGCTTCCAAATCAGCCATATTATTATGCTCGTAACGAAAACGCTGTGCTTTACATAAACGAACCCCATCAATAATAGAAGCATGATTTAAAGCATCACTGATAATGGCATCTTCTTCTCCAAACAAAGGTTCAAATACGCCCCCATTGGCGTCAAATGCGGCTGCATATAAAATGGTGTCTTCTGTTCCCAGAAAATCAGCCAACTTTTTTTCTAATTCTTTATGAATGTCTTGTGTACCGCATATAAAACGAACACTACTCATTCCATACCCATGGGTATCAATGGCTTGATGCGCAGCTTTAATTACATCAGGGTGCGAAGAAAGCCCCAAATAGTTATTGGCACAAAAGTTCAATACTTTCTTGCCATTCACTATAATTTCAGGCCCTTGCTCACTGGTAATAACTCTTTCTTTTTTGAATAAACCAGCCGATTCAATTTCAGCCAATTCATTGGCAATTCTTGCAACAAATTTTTCGTTCATATTCCATTCATTAGAATGGCAAATGTACTAAAGTTCGGCCGAATGGCTTATTCAACCCCTAATAACTCTACTTCAAAAATGAGTAAAGAACCTGGTGCTATTTTATCGCCTTTTTGTTGATCTCCATAAGCCAAATCAGCTGGGATATAGAACTTCCATTTACTGCCTACAGTCATTAACTGTAAGCCTTCTTGCCAACCCAAAATCACATTCCCTAATGGGAAGGTAACTGGCTCTCCTCTTTCAACAGAGCTGTCGAATATTTCACCACTAATCACCGTACCATGATAATGGCATTTTACCTTATTGCTCAATTTGGGTTTAATGGTATCGGTACCGTTTTTTATGATTTCATATTGCAAACCGCTAGGAAGGGTTACTACCCCTGGCTTCTTAGCCATTTTTGCTTGAAATGCCTTTCCGGCTTCTCTTGCAACTGTTGATTTCTCCGCACTTAATTTTTGCTGATAGTTCCCAATACATAAGTCTAATAATTCATCTGCAATTGCAGACTTTTTACTCGCAAAACCATCCGTTATTCCTTTTTGGAACATGGCTGCAACTAAAGGATCTAATCCTTGAGATTTCAAGTTTTGAGCAATTCTTATCCCCAATGCATAACTAGCGCTGTCAGCAGAAGACTTAAAAACAGCAGCAGTTGCAGCAGTTTTAGCGACAGGTTTTGAAGCTGTTTTAACGCTGCTAGAAGTTTTTACTGGCGCTTTTGCAGAAGGTTGTGCTTGAGCCTGAGTAAAAGTTACAAAAGCCCCTAAAACGAATAAACTAACTATTTTTTTCATTTGATATTTTATAAAGTAATTGCAAATTAAGTCAAAAGTAATTGAAAGGCTGTTGTTGCTTTGCTAAAATGGAAACGTCCCATTACTTGATTCATCATCGCTTTAATGTCATCATTGCAAAGATTACCCATACTGCCTTCATGCGTATGATTTAGGGAAGTAGAATAGGTGAATTCCCCTTTTTCTATAGCATTCCCAACCTGCTGATAAGCATCTCTAAAAGGAATACCTTGCAAAACCAATTTATTCACTTCCTCTACGCTAAACATATATTGGAACTTAGGATCTTCCGAAATATTGGGGTTCACTTGAATATGACTAAACATTAACTGCATCATTTCTAAACAAGTGTTCAATTCGGTAAAAGCTGGAAATAAATGTTCTTTTAATAATTGTAAATCTCGCTGGTATCCTGAAGGAAGATTAGCAGTCATTAAACTAATTTCATTGGGAAGTGCTTTGATTCTATTACAATAAGACCGGGTCAATTCAAAAACATCTGGATTTTTCTTATGAGGCATGATACTAGAGCCAGTAGTTAATTCAGCAGGGAAACTGATGAAAGCAAAGTTTTGATTTAAGTATAAACAAGCATCCATACTCATTCTAGCCAAAGTATCTGCAATATTCGCTAATGCTGTAGCCACAATTCTTTCTGTTTTACCTCTACCCATTTGCGCGTATACTACATTGTAATTTAACTGTTCAAAGCCCAGCAAATCAGTCGTCATTTTTCGGTTAATAGGAAAAGAAGAACCATAGCCAGCAGCAGAACCCAATGGATTTTTATTCACTACAGTATAAGCCGCTTCCAACATGGTTAAATCATCCACTAAACTCTCTGCATAAGCCCCGAACCAAAGTCCAAAAGAAGATGGCATAGCCAACTGCAAATGGGTGTATCCAGGCAACAAATGATTTTTATATTCTTCGCTTTTTTGTTGCAGTAATTCAAACAAGCTGAAACTTGATTCAGCAATGGTTTTAATTTCAGCTCTCAAGTACAACTTAATGTCTACCAATACTTGGTCGTTCCTGCTTCTTGCACTGTGGATTTTTTTACCCATATCACCCAATTGTTGAGTGAGTAAGAGTTCAACATAAGAATGAATATCTTCTACTCCTTCAGGAATCACAAATTCAGGTTGAATCACCAATTGATAAATGGCTTGTAACGCTTTCACTAAAGCAAGCATTTCTTGATGGGTTAATAAACCAATACTTGCCAACATCTTAACATGGGCTATTGAACCCAACACATCATAGGGAGCCAAGAGTATATCGAAGTCTTTGTCTTTCCCAACAGTAAATTGCTCTACGGCCTGCGTGGTGTTGGTATTGCTTTTACTCCAGAGTTTCATAATACCCCATTTAATAAGTTGATATAAAATTCGATTCCTTTTTCAATTTCTACTAAATAAATAAACTCATCTGCAGTATGACTTCTTGCACTGTCACCAGGTCCTACTTTTAATGCAGGGAATGGCATTAAAGCTTTGTCACTTGTAGTAGGACTTCCATAACAAATGCTCCCTAAAGCTTCACCAGCTTTTACAATGGGATGATTATTATTAATTAAAGTTGATTTGATTCGCGTACTTCTGGGAGAAATATCTGCGTTTAAGTTGGCTTTTAAAGTTCCCAAAATTTCTTCGAATTGATACAGTTCATTCACTCGAATATCAATTAAGTATTCAGCGGATGCAGGCACCATATTGTGTTGTTTGTTCTCCGTATTAAAAGAAGTAACGGTCATTTTAACTGGTCCTAATAAGTCACTCACTTTATCAAAATGATATTGACGAATCCAATCAATATCTTCAATCGCTTTGTACAAAGCATTGTCTCCTTCGTTTCTGGCAGCATGACCTGCTCTTCCTGCTGTTTTTGCATCTACTACCATGAGTCCTCTTTCAGCAATAGCCAGGTTTAATAATGTTGGCTCACCAACAATTGCAAAATTGATTGGAGGCAATTGGGGGATCAAAGCCTCTACTCCATTCTTACCTGATATTTCTTCTTCTGCAGTTGCGGCGATGATTATATTATACGCTAACTCAGTTTTGTCATAGTAATAAATAAAACAAGCCAGTAAAGAAACCAGCGACCCACCCGCATCATTGCTGCCCAATCCAAATAGTTTACCATCATTGATGATTGGCTCAAAAGGATTTAACTGATAACCTGAATTAGGCTTAACGGTATCATGATGAGAATTGAGTAGAATAGTAGGTTTATTGATATCAAAATTCAAATTAGTAGCCCAAATATTATTTCCGACTTGTTGAAAAGGGATTTGCTTTTTATTTAAAAACTGGGCAATACAAGCAGCCGTTCTCTCTTCTTCTCTACTAAAAGAAGGAATAGCAATCAGTTGCTTTAATAAGTCAACTGCATCGGTATACAATATTTTTATATCATCCATGTTGAATGGTTGTACCTTCTTTACCAATAATTAATTGATCTAATTCATTTGCATTTCCAATGATTACTTTCGAAACCCCTTGTTCAATTGCAGCGAATGCATTGTCTAATTTAGGAATCATTCCAGCAAAAATCTGTTCATTCAATTTCAGCGTTTGATAATAACCAGCATCTATTATTGGAATAACTGAATCAGCATTGTTGATATCTAATAATACCCCTTTTTTCTCAAAAGAATAAACAAGTAACGTCTCATAAAAAGAACTCATTGCTGTTGCAATAGATTGTGCAATGGTATCGGCATTCGTATTGAGTAATTGACCATTCCCATCGTGGGTTATTGGAGATACAACTGGCACCAATGATTGCTGTATCAACTGGTTAAAAAATCCGGCATTTACTTGATCAATATCGCCCACATAACCATAGTCAATCGCGTCTAGCATTTTTCCTTTTCTCTTATGCGCTAAAATTGCATTTGCATCAGCGCCTGTTAAACCAATGGCATTAGCACCATATTGTTGCAATTGAGCTACTATATTTTTATTGATATAACCAGCATAAACCATCGTAACTACTTTCAAGGTTTCCGCATCGGTAATTCTTCTTCCTTCAAGCATTTGCTGCTGAATACCCATTTTCTCAGCCAATCTTGTTGCCAGCTTTCCACCTCCATGTACCAATATTTTAGCCTGCTTTATTTCAGCAAAGCTTTTTAGGAATGATTGGAGAGACTGATCATCATCAACAATATTGCCGCCAATTTTAACAATAACCAGCTGATTCATTTTATTGATTTATAGTATTCAAGATTTGAGCCAATACTGCTTGTGCAGCCCAAACACGATTGCCCGCTTGCTGGGTAACCAAGCTATTTGGACCATCTAAAATTTCATCACTCAATTCTATATTTCTTCTAACAGGTAAGCAGTGCATGACTTTAGCTTGATTGGTTAAAGCTAATTTTTCATTGGTCAACATCCAGTTATTATTGGCAGGTAATATCTCACCATATTGCTCGTAGCTGCTCCAATTTTTTACATATACAAAATCAGCATTTTTTAAAGCTTCATCTTGGTCATGAATAATCGTTGCGCCATTGGTAAACTGTTCGGCTAACTCATACCCTTTAGGATGCGTAATTACAAAATTGGCATTACCCCAAGCATTCACCCACTGTGCAAAACTATTGGCTACACATTGTGGCAATGGTTTAATATGTGGCGCCCAGCTAAGCACTACTTTAGGCTTAGCCGTAGCAATATTTTGTATAGACTCTTGAATAGTAATAATATCAGTTAA
>CALRUG020000042.1:0-21488 GCA_943371295.1 Synechococcus sp. UW140
AGAGGGGTTAATCATTTCTTCTTTTGCATTAGGCAGTAACGACACGTATATTTATATCCGTGGTGAATACGCATGGATTGTAGATATTTTAGAACAGGCCATTGATGAAGCGAAAGCCAATGGCTTTTTAGGAAAGAATATTTTAGGCACTGGATTCGATTGTAATATTTATGTACAAAGAGGTGCTGGTGCTTATATCTGCGGAGAAGAAACCGCTTTGATTGAATCTTTAGAAGGAAAAAGAGGTAACCCAAGAATCAAACCTCCTTTCCCTGCCATTGAAGGTTTATGGAAAAGACCTACGGTGGTAAACAACGTAGAAACCTTGGCAGCAGTAGTTCCTATCATCAATATGGGTGGAGATGAATACGCTAAAATTGGTGTAGGAAGATCTACTGGAACTAAATTAATTTCTGCATGTGGCAATATTAATAAGCCAGGTGTGTATGAAATTGACATGACTATTTCAGTAGAAGAATTTATTTATTCTGATGAATATTGTGGTGGTATCGCCAATGGAAAAAGATTGAAAGCATGTATTCCAGGCGGATCATCAGTGCCCATTTTGCCAGCGAATCTTTTACTAAAAACAGCCAAGGGTGAAACCCGTTACATGAACTATGAAAGTTTGAGTGATGGTGGTTTTGCAACAGGATCAATGATGGGCTCTGGTGGATTCATTGTTTTAGACGAAGACCAGTGTATTGTAAAAAATACCTACACATTGGCTCGTTTTTACAGACATGAAAGTTGTGGACAATGTTCACCTTGTAGAGAAGGAACTGGTTGGATGGAAAAGATTCTAAAAAATATTGATACCGGAAAAGGTAAGATGAGTGATATAGATTTATTATGGGATATTCAACGCAAGATAGAAGGGAATACCATCTGTCCGTTGGGTGATGCTGCTGCATGGCCTGTAGCTGCTGCCATAAGACATTTTAGAGATGAGTTTGAATGGCATGTGAATCATCCGGAAGAAGCACAAAAAAGAAATTATGGATTGGCACATTATGCAGATCCTATTCATGTACCAGCTTAATTAAGTTATGTCTGAACAACCATTATTTAAAGTAACCATTGATAATATCACAGTAGAAGTTCCAGCTGGAACCACTATTCTAAACGCAGCGCGTAAGATTGGCGGAGACGTTGCTCCCCCTGCAATGTGTTATTACAGTAAGCTAGAAGGCAGTGGTGGTAAATGTAGAACCTGTTTAGTAGAAGTAAGCAAAGGCTCTGAAAAAGATCCAAGACCAATGCCTAAATTGGTTGCAAGTTGCAGAACTACTGTAATGGATGGAATGGAAGTGAAGAATATTACCAGTGATCGTGTAATTGATGCACGCAATGGCGTGGTAGAATTTTTATTAATTAACCATCCATTAGATTGCCCTGTTTGTGATCAAGCAGGCGAATGTCATTTACAAGACCTTAGTTATGAGCATGGTAAAGCGGGCACTCGTTATGAATTCCAACGCAGAACATTTAAGAAGCACGATTTAGGTGATAAGATTCAGTTGCATATGACGCGTTGTATTCTTTGCTACCGTTGTGTATTTACTGCTGACCAATTAACGGGTAAAAGAGAACACGGTGTTTTAGACAGAGGCGATCATGCTGAAATTGCTACTTATATCGAAAAGAATTTAGACAATGAATTCATTGGGAACGTGATTGACGTTTGTCCGGTGGGAGCATTAACTGATAAAACATTCAGATTTAAAAATCGTGTTTGGTTTTTAAAACCTGTTGATGCACATAGAGATTGCCCTACTTGTAGTGGTAAAGTGACTTTATGGAATAGAGGAGATGAAGTGTACAGGGTAACTGCTAGGAAAGATCAGTGGGGTGAAGTGGAAGAATGGATTTGTAATACTTGTAGATTCGATAAAAAGCAAACCAGTGATTGGGTAATTGAAGGTCCAAGATTGATTGATCGTCATTCGGTAATTGCTCAAGGACATTATGCAGGAACAGTGGGTACGCATAAACCAACTGAAACATTTGAAGCAGTTCACGCCGGAAGACAACCCAAATTGTTGATGGATATTCATAGCATTAGTGAAGTTAATCAAGCGGATATTTCATTAAGCAAATTGGATAGACCTGCTCATTCAACCGACTTTAACCATAACAAAGACTAATTACCATAAGCATGACACTATTGGCCTTAGATTGGATATTGATGCTAGAAAAACTAATCCTTATTGCGATTATTGTTTTTGCTAGTTTGGGTATAGCCCTTTACACTACTTTTTCCGAACGTAAAGTTGCGGCTGTTTTACAAGACAGACCAGGCCCTAACCGTGCTGGTCCAATGGGTTTATTACAACCTTTGGCGGATGGATTAAAGCTGATCATGAAGGAGGAAATTATTCCCAATTCGGCTAGTAAAGGTTTGTTCATCTTGGGCCCTGCAATGGCAATGACAGCTGCGCTGATGACTTGTGCAGTGATACCTTGGAGTAGTTCAGTGGAGTTATTTGGTCGTAAAATTGATTTGCAAATTGCCGATATCAATATCGGAATTCTATATGTATTTGGCGTGGTGAGTATGGGTGTGTATGGCATCATGATTGGTGGATGGGCATCTAATAATAAGTTCTCTTTAATGGCTGCATTAAGAGGTGCTTCACAGGCCATTAGCTACGAATTGGCCATGGGACTTTCATTGATTGCAGTGTTAATGATTTCTGGATCATTAAGTTTAAAAACCATTGTAGATCAACAAATGGCTCCAGGTGCTTGGTGGAATATTGTGTATCAGCCATTGGGCTTTATCTTATTTTTTGTTTGTGCTATGGCAGAGTGTAATAGAACTCCATTTGACTTGCCTGAAGCAGAGAACGAATTAAATATGGGATACCACCAAGAGTATTCCTCTATGAAATTGGGTTTTTATCTTTTTGCTGAATACGTGAATATGATCATGAGTAGCGCGGTAATGGCGAGCTTGTATTTTGGCGGATACGATGTGCCTTTTTTAGACGAGTCTACATTGGCACCAAATATTGCCGCAATAATTGGGGTTGTATCGTTGCTAACTAAGATTGTTATTTTCTTATTCCTTTTCATGTGGATTCGATGGACTATTCCACGTTTCCGTTACGATCAGCTCATGAATTTGGGTTGGAAAAGTTTAATACCATTGGCGCTAGTGAATATGCTGGCAACCGGCGCTGTGATATTATGGCAGCAGGGTTAAGATCAAAATTATACATTTGTGAACCTTTTATATAAAAGAATACATGCAAGCTTTAACAAACAGAGCAAAAGAAGTAAGTAGGGAGCCAATGAGTTTTATGGAGCGCCTTTATTTGCCCAATATCGTGAAGGGCATGGCCATTACTTTTAGCCATATTTTTAAAAAGCAACCTACTATTCAATATCCAGAACAAAAACGGGAGTTTAGCCCTGTTTTTAGAGGCTTACACGTTTTAAATAGAGATGCAGAAGGAAGAGAGAATTGCACAGCATGTGGTTTATGTGCAGTTGCTTGTCCGGCAGAAGCCATTACAATGGAAGCTGCTGAGCGTATGCCTGGAGAAGAGCATTTGTATCGTGAAGAAAAGTATGCGGCTAAGTATGAAATCAATATGCTACGTTGTATTTTCTGTGGACTTTGTGAGGAAGCCTGTCCTAAAGACGCTATTTATTTGAGCGAAACTTTTGCGCCGGCTAATTTTACCAGAAAGGGTTTTATATATGGAAAAGACGATTTGTTGATTCCAAATAAAAATACAGCACCGGAAGAATATGCAGCGGCAAGAGGTGCTGCAAGGGGATAAATATTTTGCCTGTTTAATACAATCTAAGAAATGGATACGATTCAAATTTTGTTTTTCTCTTTAAGTGCACTGGCCATTTTTAGTGCCATTATGGTACTGGTTAGCAAAAATCCAGTGCATAGTGTACTTTGGCTAATTGCGGTATTCTTTGCCATATCTGGTCATTATATTTTATTGAATGCGCAGTTCTTGGCAATTGTAAACTTGATTGTTTATGCTGGAGCCATCATGGTATTATTTTTATTTGTGATCATGTTGATGAATTTAAATTCATCAGGTGAACCGAGAAAAAATTGGTGGATGAAGCTGGCAGGTGTAGTGTCAGGAGGATGTTTTTTAGTGGTGTTGGTTTCATTGGTTAAGCAAGCAACAGAGCTTTCTGGTAAAGCTGCTTTAATGAAAACGGGAGACATCGGTTTAATCAAGAATTTAGGTAAAGCATTATTCAGTGATTTTGTTGTTCCATTCGAAATAAGTAGTGTACTCTTTTTGAGTGCAATGGTTGGAGCAGTAGTAATTGGTAAAAAAGATTAATTCATAACAACGCAATTATGCCCATACAATATTATATCTATTTTTCATTAGCCTTGTTTAGCATTGGTATTAGTGGAGTGCTAACCAGAAGAAATGCCATTATCGTTTTCATGTGCATAGAACTGATGTTGAATGCAGTGAACCTTTTATTGGTAGCATTTTCAAAAATGCACCATGGAGCAGCATTATTAAATAGTCCTACTTCAACTATTGGAGTAGAGGGTCAACTTTTTGTATTTTTTATCATGGTAGTAGCTGCTGCAGAAGTGAGTGTAGGATTAGCCATCATTGTGATGATGTATCGAAATACACATTCTGTAGATATTAATTTCTTGAACCGATTGAAAAACTAGCACCCGCAACTTAGTATATGAGTAAAATTGCTTTTTTAGTACCATTGTTTCCCTTGCTGGGTTTCCTGATTAACGGATTGGGCAGGCAGCGCTTGTCTAAATCTGCCGTAGGTATGATAGGGTCAGGAATGATATTCTTGTCTTTTTTAACTTCCTGCTTTTTGTTTGGACAGGTATATGGCGCAGCTGCCAATAGTGGTGGGGCCCCAATCAATTCAGTAGTAACTCTGTTTAATTTTATTCAAACAGAAGCATTCACTATTCCTTTTGCATTTCAGATAGATCAACTGTCTGTTTTGTTTCTTTTAATTATAACGGGTATAGGTTTCTTGATTCACTTGTATTCTACAGCATACATGAAGGAAGAAGCGTCGCATCATTTTGCGCGTTATTTTGCTTACCTCAATTTATTTGTGTTTTCAATGTTGCTATTGGTAATGGGTAGCAACTATGTAATCATGTTTATTGGTTGGGAAGGAGTAGGATTGTGTTCTTATTTATTAATTGGATATTGGTTTAAAAACGGTGATTATAATTATGCTGCTAAAAAAGCATTTATCATGAACCGTATTGGAGACCTTGGTTTTCTATTAGCGGTGTTTTGGTTAATTTTTAAATTGGGTACAGTTAATTACACAGATGTATTTGCTGGTATTTCCCAATTATCTGCTTTTGATATTACCGCTATTACTACCTTACTATTTGTTGGTGCAATGGGTAAGAGTGCACAAATTCCTTTGTACACTTGGTTGCCAGATGCTATGGCGGGTCCTACACCGGTATCGGCTTTGATTCATGCTGCAACCATGGTAACTGCTGGTATTTACATGATTGCTAGAAGCAATATATTATTTACGATGGCCCCTGCTACACAAACATTGGTAGCAGTGATTGGATTGGCTACGGCTATTTTTGCAGCCACCATTGCTTTAAAACAAAACGACATTAAAAAAGTATTGGCTTATTCAACAGTAAGTCAATTAGGATATATGTTTTTAGGATTAGGGGTAGGTGCTTACACAGGCGCAGTATTTCATGTAATGACGCATGCTTTCTTTAAAGCATTGTTGTTCTTGGGTGCTGGTTCTGTAATTCATGCCATGCATCACGAACAAGATATTCGTAAAATGGGAAACCTTAAAAAGTATATGCCCATTACACATATTACGTTCTTGTTAGCTTGTTTAGCTATTGCAGGAATACCTCCTTTCTCTGGTTTCTTTTCTAAAGATGAAATTTTAGTGGCTGCTTATTCAAGTAATCCGTTGTTCTATTATATTGGAGTAGGTGGTGCTCTAATGACAGCTTTTTACATGTTTAGATTGTACACACTTACTTTCTTAGGCAATTTCCGCGGAACACATGAACAAGAACATCATTTGCATGAGAGTCCATCTGCAATGACTATACCATTAATTGTATTGGCAGTTCTTTCTGTAGTTGGAGGTTTTATAGGAATACCCGCTGTATTTGCGGAGAACCAACATTGGCTTCAAAATTTCTTGGCCCCTATTTTTGCCGAATCAACCAAATTAGCTGAAGCGCATCATTTAAGTCATTCTCAGGAATATTTAATGATGGGTGTAGTTACTTTATTAATTGGTTTGGTAATTGCCTTTGCAGTAAAATCATTTAGAAATTATAATAATGCCAATGAAGACGAGCCAGCTGGGTTGAGCAAAGTATTACTCAACAAATGGTATGTTGATGAATTGTACAATACCATTGTAGTTAATCCATTGAATGCTTTAGGTGGTTTATTGAAAAATGTAGTGGAGAAATCAGGTATTGATGGTGCAGTGAATGGAGTGGGTAAATTGGTTGCTTACGGTTCAAGGCAATTTAGATTGATTCAAAGTGGACAAGTAGCCAGCTATTTGCTCATTATGATATTGTCGATGGTAGTGTTTTTCATAGTATGGTTTAATGATGCCACTATCATGGGTTTTTTAAATAAAATATTTTAATTCGTTCATCAAGTAGCTCAGCAATAATGATTACTTTATTACTCATATTAACACCTTTGGTAGCCGGCTTAATTGCATTTCTTTTAAAGCAAAGCAATTCGGCTAAAACATTTGCTTTGTTGGCCTCTATTGCAACGTTAGCAATTGCGCTGGTTGCTGTATTTACTCCTGGAGAAATCGGCTATGATGCAGCTTGGTTAAATAACTTAGGAAGTAGGATCACGTTAAAAGCAGACGGCATGGCTAAAATGCTGAGTTTATTAACTGCAGTATCTTTTCCTTTAATTTTTACAGCTGTTTACAATAATGAGTATAAAAATGCTGCTTCTTTTTATGGGTTGATGCTTTTGTCTCAAGCAGGATTAATGGGGGTGTTTCTAGCATCTGATGCTTTGTTATTTTACTTTTTCTGGGAGTTGGCATTAATACCTGTTTACTTTTTATGTTCTATTTGGGGCGGAGAAAAACGAATTGCAGTCACATTCAAATTCTTTGTGTACACATTTGTTGGGTCATTATTAATGTTGATTGGTTTGTTGTTCATGTATTTTAACACGGCTGATCAATCATTTTCATTGGAAAGTTTTTATGCTGTTAAATTAACTGCTACACAGGAAACCACGATGTTCTGGTTGTTTTTTGTGGCATTCGCCATTAAGATGCCCATCTTTCCTTTCCACACTTGGCAGCCAGATGCTTATGAGCAATCGCCAACAGCTACAACTATGGTGATGAGTGGAATCATGGTTAAGATGGGCGTATTTGCAGTAATTAGATGGATTCTTCCTATGTTCCCTAATGCAGCAGCACAATCAGCTAATATTGTTATTATACTATCTATCATTGGAATGATATATGCTTCATTAATTGCAATACGTCAAGATGATATTAAGCGAATGATTGCTTATTCTTCTATTGCGCATATTGGCTTAATGAGTGCAGCAATGTTTACCAATAATCAAACTGCAATGGATGGCGTAATGATTCAAATGTTTAGTCATGGAGTGAATGTGATTGGGCTTTGGATTATTGCCGATTTAATTGAAAAACAATTGGGAACTAGAAGTATGAATCAATTGGGTGGCTTAGCACAAAAAGCACCTTTGATGGCCATACTATTGGTAGTCATGGCATTGGCAAATGTAGCATTGCCATTAACCAATGCGTTTATTGGAGAGTTCTTGATGTTTAATGGCTTATTCCAATACAATATGATCATGGCTGCAATAGCCGGTATCAGTATTATTTTGGCTGCTGTATACACATTGAATATGGTACAGCGTGTTATTTATGGAGAGTTAAATAGTATTACTGAAAAAGCAACAGATATTCCATTGAATATAAAATTAGCATTGGTGATCATCACTTTGCTGGTTATTGTTTTTGGCGTATTTCCACAACCATTGTTGAATTTAACTGGAGACAGTGTTTCAGCATTATTTGTAAAAAAGTAAAAGACCGATTTAGTAGTTATGAACGCAATTATATTTTCAGCAATTCTAGGTGTGGTAATGATGTTCACCGGCATTTTTACCAATAAAAAACAGGTCATTACTTTAACAGCAATTATTGCGTTAGTGATATTATTAACAGCCAATTTATTGAATAGCTATGGCGTGTTTTCTATTCAAATAGATACCAAGGATTTATTGCATTTCAATAAAATGGGTTTGTTCTTTAATACATTAATGATTGCTTCAACACTCATTTTTGTTTTGTTGAGCGGATCTGAAATAGAAAAAATCAGCGACAAAACAGCTGACTTTTATGCGCTTATTTTCTTTGTGTTGTGCGGAACTGCCATACTTACTTCTTACAATGGAATGTTGATGTTGTTCTTGGGTATTGAAATTTTATCTATTCCATTATATATCCTAACAGGATCAGACAAACACAATCTTAAAAGTAATGAAGCCTCACTTAAATATTTTTTAATGGGTTCATTTACAACAGGCATCATGTTGATGGGTATTGCTTTGTTGTATGGTGCTACTGGTACATTTGGTATGGCTAGTGTTGGAACAGGGGCTTTGCCTCCATCTTCTGGGGTTCAAGGTCCAGCTTTTTTACAAGTTGCTGGCTTGTTGTTGTTATTTGGTGCAATGTGTTTTAAGGTTTCAGCAGCTCCGTTTCATTTTTGGACACCTGATGTATATGATGGGGCCCCCAGTGTATTCACTTCCTTTATGGCAACGATTGTGAAAGCAGCTGCTTTCTTTGCATTCATTAAATTATTTGCAGCCAATGCAAACTTATTAGGACCTACTTGGAATATTTTACTCTCTTTTGTAATTGTTGCTACTTTATTAGCAGGAAATATCACAGCGGTATTTCAACGCAGTATTAAAAGAATGTTGGCTTACTCAAGTATTGCTCAGGTAGGATTTATGTTGTTTGCCTTATACAGCAATAACGATTTAGCTATCGAAGGAATTATTTTATATACTGTAGCATACAGTTTAGCAACGATTGGATTTTTTGCAGTATTGATGAAAGTGAAAGATTACACTTTTGATGGATTCAATGGTCTTGGCGCTACTCAGCCAGTGCTGGCATTTGTAGCAACGATCTGCTTATTGTCTTTGGCAGGTATACCATTAACAGCTGGATTTTTTGCCAAATACTATATGTTGGCATCTGTAGTTAAAGCAGGTGGGCCCATATGGATCGTAATTGTTGCGGTGTTATTTGCCGCTATAAGTGCATATTATTATTTCAAAGTAATTCAAGCCATGTATTTCAAAGAAGGGCAACCTGAAACCAATGAAATCACCGGAGGATTCAAGTTTGGGCTATTATTGGTGGCTGCTGCTATTGTATTAGTTGGCGTTCTTCCTTCAATAGTGCTCAATTGGTTCTATTTTTAACCACTCTTCATAATTAGACTGTTTACTGTAAAGGGTTTAATCAATACGCTGTACCTTTAATTTATGACAGCTTTTGACTCATTCACTTTGGCTTGGCGTACGGTAAAAAGCAATAAGCTTCGTGCGGGAATTACTATTGCAATTATTGCTTTTGGTATTATGGCATTAATAGGCATTATTACTGCTATTGAAGCCATGAATCAAAGTTTGAAAGAGAGCTTTTCATCTATGGGTGCAAACTCTTTTAGTATCCGCTATAAAGATAGCAGGGCTAGAATGGGGCCCAATAATGATGAAGTCAAAAAAACGAAGCGTGGATTAAAAGAAAAGAAATCCAACCTAAATAAACCCCTTCGATTAGAAGAAGTAGAACAATTCAAAGCCAATTATACATTTCCGGGAGCTTTAGTGAGCATTTATCGTAGAGGTCCAGGCGGTCAAGAACTTCGTTACGAAGACCGTAAAACCAATCCACAGGTATTGGTTTGGGGAGGAGATGAAAATTATTTATTGGTAAATGGTTATACCATTCAACAAGGAAGAAATTTAAACAATCTAGACGTACAAAGCGGGAGAAACGTTTGTTTAATTGGAAGCAATGTAGCTACTCGTTTATTTGGTGAAAGACCAGAAAGGTCATTGGATAAAATTATCAAAGTAGGTAGTACGCCGTATAGGGTAATTGGCTTGCTTAAAAGCAAGGGTTCTAGCGCTATGCTTCGTCAAGATGATGTAATTGTAACTTCTTATTCCAATGTTCGCAGGTATGCCAATATTGGGCCCACTTATTTAATTGGAATCAATGTTACTGATATTAATGTGATACCAGTGGCAACGGACGAAGCCACTTCAGTATTCAGGGCAATCAGGAAGCTTCAGCCTACAGAAGATGTCAATTTTGTTATTGAAAAAAGCGACAAGTTCGCTGAAATGTTTATTGGCTTTTTAAGTAGTATCACTGGTGCAGCAAGTGCAATTGGATTAATTACATTAATAGGTGCAGCCATTGGTTTGATGAATATCATGTTGGTTGCCGTAAATGAAAGAACCAAAGAAGTAGGTTTAATTAAAGCAATTGGTGGAAAGAGTAAATATGTGCGTCAGCAATTTTTATTTGAAAGTATGATCATTAGTTTGTTGGGTGCCATTTTCGGAATTATTCTTGGAATACTAGTTGGTAATATTTTTGGAATAATATTAGACACAGGTTTTGTAGTTCCTTGGGCTTGGGTCTTTATTGGAATAGTTATCTGCTCTGTTGTTGGTTTGGCTGCAGGAATTTATCCTGCAATGAAAGCAGCTAAACTAAATCCGATAGTAGCATTACGCTATGAATAAAAAAGTAGCGCAAAAAATCTCGGAAAAGAATTTTAATTACTTATTTGATTTTTTGTCTTCTTTTAATTTCTCGTTGATATAGTATTTGATGTCTTCTTCTTTAGGATGTTTTCTTAGCCATTCGTAAGTTGGTCGATGACGCTGTACAAAATTTTGTAAAGCTTCATTTTTTAAACCACTGTATTTGGTTACGATTGAAGCAGAAAAACGGTAATTGATATAGGCTTCTTTTTCACTGTTGTTAAATAATTCGGTTGCTTTTCTTTTACTTTTTTCTCTACTAGATAGTCTATTTAAACTAATACCGAAACCTGCGCCCGAATTAGATAATTCAACTGCTTTAACAGGTGGGCTGATCATGGCTTCTTTAAACTCCATGTTTCTTTCTAAACTGTCTAATGTGTATTGACTAACGCCACTGTTTTTAACAGTTACATTGTTTAAATTTCGGCTGATTGGTATTAAGTAGAGTTGTATGGTATCGGCGGCTGCAATCAATCCACTATAGACTACTGTAAAATAACGATACCCAACCGCAGAAACGGTTAGTACATCATTTTTTGCGATACTGATTTTGAACTGCCCTTGATTATTGGTGATGACCGTTGATTTATGAGTCGTATTTGTTACACTAGCTAATTCAATCGGCTCATTGTTAATACTGTCTCTAATATATCCCCAAACGGTTTGTTGTTGTGCTTGAGCTGCAAAACCAACTAATACCAATCCCATTAAAAACAATAGCTTTTTCATATAGTAAAGATACAATTTACTCAAAGCATCCGCTTTTTTTGCTCATTAAACACAACAAAAAACCCACAGGTAATTATACCTGTGGGCTATATTTAATTTCAAGAGACTTTATTTAGGATCTAAAGCTTCTTTAATTCTTTCAGCTAAATCAGCTAAGTGAATTTTACTCATTTTGTCAGCTGTAGTTGCAGCAGCACTATTTAATTGACTACGAAGTCCAACTAATTGTGCACGTACGATTGCAGTTACATCCGATTTTTTTGCGTCAATAGGTGCAGTAGCAGGGCCACCAAATGAAATGGTAATTCCACCGCCAGCTGGAGCAGAAGGATTTAAAATAGAAGTTAATCTATCTACATACGCTCTTTGCAACATACGCTTGTAAGTATCAATGGCTTTCTTACTGCTTAATTCATTGAATACAGTTGCTTGAACATCGTTTAACAACTCCAATGCAGTGTATGCTTTGTCTAGGCCAAAACGCTCTGCACTTAATTGTAAACGACCCATACGATCGGTACTAACAATGCTGTTCAAAGTTCTTTCTTGCAAGCTCATGATTGGGTCTGCACTAATAGGATTGTTGAACTTATTCCACATTGCACGATCAACCAACCATGTTGGTGTTTCAAATACATTTTTATTGATAAAACCTACCGCTTCTTTTTGACGAGTTTTTGGAACAATTTCATAAACAGCTTCATTTTGTTCTACTGTTTTGAATGTTTCATAAACGCCACCAATATTGGTACTAACATGTCCAATATATCTGTTGAACTGACCTAAAGTTGCAACATACATATTTGCAAGGTTTTCATATTGATCACCTTCTTCTTTGGTCCATTCTGGTAAACCTTTCATTACTCTCTTTAAGTTCATTACACCATACTCACTTGCTTTAACAGAGTTATCACTTAAGTCTTCACTTTGACTTCTAGGATCAACTCTATTACCGCTTTCATAGGTGCCAAACCAATGACGAGGATTTTCTTTTAGCGCAGCAGTAACCATTTTATTGCTGTTCTTTTTAGATTCATCCTCTGTTGCACCAGGAATATAACCATAACCCCATTTAATTGCCCATTTGTCGTAGTCTCCAATTCTTGGGTACAATCCTTTTCTGCTGATATTATCTTCAGGCTGTGCAACATAGTTAAAACGTGCGTAGTCCATTATAGATGCAGTGTGGCCATTTGCTTCAACCCATGCTTTATCTCTTAATTTTTCAACTGGGGTTTGGCTACTGCTTCCCATATTGTGGCGAAGACCTAAAGTATGTCCAACTTCATGTGAAGAAACAAAACGAATTAAGTCTCCCATTAATTGGTCGTCGTATTTCATACTACGTGCACCTGGATCGTTAGGACCCGCTTGCAACATATACCAATCGTGTACTAATTTCATAACGTTGTGGTACCATTGAATATGGCTTTCAATAATTTCACCACTACGAGGGTCGTGTTGGTTTGGACCACTTGCATTGGCAATATCAGAAGCTAAATAACGTACTACAGAAAAACGAGCGTCTTCCAAACTCATAGTAGTATCGTTTTCTGGCCATTCTTTACCAACAATCGCATTCTTAAATCCTGCTTTTTCAAAAGCTGCTTGCCAGTCATTGATGCCTGCAATTAGGTGAGAACGCCATTGCTTTGGTGTTGCTGGATCGATATAATAGATGATTTGCTTTTTAGGTTCAACTAATTCACCTCTTCTCCATTTTTCCCACTCACCATCTTTAGGCTCTAATCTCCAACGTACCGCAAAATCCACTTCCTCCACTTTTTGTTGAGCATCACTAAATCTCACAAAATTGTCGGTAAAGTATCCAACTCTTTTGTCTGCAATTCTGCGTTGCATAGGTACTTTAGGAAGCAATAATAAAGAAGTGTTCACTTCCATTGTAACAGCACCTGCATCATTTGCTGCTGCAATGCTAGCTCCGCCACCAGGTAGTCCTGGAATGCTGATACCACCTCCAGCTGGAGAACTTGAGTATGTTTTAGTTGTTACGATTTCGGTGTTAATAGGATAAGTGCTAATCTTGTTGATATAAGACCTGTCTTGTGCTAAAGCACTTAAACTGTAGGTCCTTTTAAATCTTGGATTAATACTAACTGCTTGGTTATCGCCTTTAAAAAAGTCGCTTACATCAATTACTACACTGGTAGAGTCTTTACCAAAAGCAGCAATAGGGAAAGCAGCAGCAATTGCATTTAAGTTTGAATTGGTAACTGCCTTATAGATATCTTGGTTTCCTTCGGCTTGGTTTACTAAAGTAACGGTACGTAAGAAAACGTTGTTGCTCGGTCCTTTTTCGAAAGTAATAGTTTGTTGATTGGCAAGTGAACCACCATAACCGGCACCTGCGGGTACTTTAGTAAAACGAACTACTGATAGTATTTCTCTACCGAAAATAGAATCAGCAATTTCAAAATAGTATTTGTCTTCTACTTTGTGTACGGTAAATAAGCCTGTTTTTGAAACCGCTTTTGCAGTAATTACATCCTTAAATGCCCTAGGCCCTTGTCTAGGAGCAGTTGGCATATTAGGCAAATTACCCATATTAGGCATTTGCGGGGTACCCGTGCCTGGCGTTTGAGGCGGGGTTTGAGGACGCTGTTGTGCAAACACGGAAAGTGCAAGCATCAGCGCTGTGCTGGAGAATAATAGTTTTTTCATTGTCGCAATTAGAATAGTTTAAAAAAATGCCTATAAAGATAGGGTTGTTGGGTTACCAACAATCAATTAGGGATACTGTTTGGATGAATGGTGAACATTTGGAAAAAATCGGTAAAATACAATGAAAGAATATTGATCTCAAATTTGCTGCTTTAAATAAAATACCTAATTTGTAACCCCTTTAGGATGCGCATTTAAATTGTTTTGAAGAATTGTAAACAAATTGATAATTCAGAATAATTTTCATTAGCATTGTGAAGAAATTTTTTAAACCATTTGTTATTTTTTTAAAAAATCAAAAACCATTTGAGTCATGGCTGAAACAAAACCAACCGCTGCAGTGAAAAGTGCAACTTCTACTCAACCGAAGAAGAGCAGCAACATTATTTCTTGGATTGCTCCACTTGCTGGAGTTGTATTAGGGTACATCTTGTGGAGATTTGTACTAGGAACCAACAGTAATTTTACCAATCCAGATTTGGCTGGTGGTTTCTGGCCTAACCACAAAGGACCTTTAACTGGCTTAGCTAAAATGTATGAAGGTGGTATCGTTGTACCTATCTTGATTGGTAACTTCATCATTGTATTAATTTTCGTTATCGAGCGTTTATTAACTGTTATGAAAGCAGCTGGTACTGCAAACAATGCAGAATTTGTACGTAGCGTTCAGTTTCACCTTGCTAATAAAGAAGTAGACAAAGCGTTGGCTGCTTGCGATAAGCAAAAAGGATCTGTTGGTAATGTTATGAAAGCAGGTTTGAAGAAGTACAAAGAAATGATTACTAACACTGAGTTAGAAACAGAGCAAAAAGTATTGAACATTCAAAAAGAAATTGAAGAAGCAACTGCGCTTGAATTACCAATGTTAGAAAAGAACTTAGTATTCTTATCTACTATTGCATCTGTAGCAACCCTATTAGGATTGTTCGGAACAGTATTGGGTATGATTAAGTCTTTCTCTGCATTAGGAGAAGAAGGTGGTGGTGACGCTGCTCGTGAATTATCAAAAGGTATTTCTGAGGCATTGTTTAACACTGCATTAGGTATTGGTACTTCTGCTGTTGCAATCATTTTCTACAACGTGTTTACTACTCGTATTGATGGTATCACATACGGAATTGATGAGTCTGGATTCACTTTAACTCAAAGCTTTGCAGCTAACTACAAATAATCTCCAATTATTTGTGGAATTCGTAAAGATTTGAATCTAATAAAAGTGAAACAGTAAAAAACTAAACAATGGGTAGAGCCAAATTACCTCGGAAGAGTACAAACATCGATATGACCGCAATGTGCGATGTGGCCTTTCTCTTGTTGTCGTTCTTTATTTTGACGACCAAGTTTAAGCCTGCTGAAGCTATTGCTGTTACAACTCCAAAATCAGTGGCTGCAAAAGTGGCGCCCCAGAAAGATTATGTGATGGTAATCTTAGATGCAAATGGTAAAGTGTTTCTTGAAATGGACGACGAGTCTAAGAAAGAAGCAATTGCTAATGCACTAAATTCATCTAGAAATCTGGGTCTTAACACCGATGCTTTCAAAAAATCACTGTTTTATGGAGCTCCTTTCGGTAGCCTTGCTTCATTCCTTGCCTTACCTGAAGATCAACGTAAGGGCGATAAGTTACCTGGTATTCCTGTAACGGATACGGCTAACAATGAGTTGGTTACTTGGATGAGATTAACTAAAGATGCTTATTTAGGTGAAAAAGAGCCTGCTTTCCTATTAAAAGGAGACAATATGGCTAAATATCCTGCTTTCAAAGCAATCATTGATGCTTTCAAGAAGAATGATATCTTGAAATTTCAAATGGTAACCAGCCCAGAAGCAGCACCAGTAGGAACCGATCTTTGGAAATTGAACCAGAAAGGGGAAAAACTAGAAGATTAAAGGAAACTAATTTATAACGAAAACTAAATTCTACCGACATGGCAGAAATGGATACCTCGGGCGGCGGTGGCCACAAAAAAGGACCCGGCGTCAAGAAAGGGAAAAAACTATCAACCAGGGTTGACTTAACACCCATGGTGGACTTAGGTTTCTTGTTGATTACGTTTTTCATCTTCACTACAACCATGAGTCAACCAACGGCTATGAGACTCTTTTTACCAAAAGATGCTGATAAGCCCGAAGACCAGAATAAAGCTAAAGAGTCAGGTGTTATCACTTTACTTTTAGGAAAAGACAATAACGTCTTTTATTATGAAGGTCAATTGGCAACAGATGGCGCTAATTTTAAATCATCTAACTTCAAAGAAATCAGAACTATTCTGATTGACAAGAAGAGAAACACCCCTGAAAAGGATTTGGTGGTTATTATCAAGCCTTCTGCTGAATGTACTTATAAGAATGTAGTGGATATTTTAGATGAAATGGCTATCAATGTACTTAAAAAGTATGCATTGGTTGATATTTCCGAAGGCGAAGCTGCCTTAGTAAAAATATCTGATGCAAGCGGAAGTGCAGGAGCTGGCGCATCTAACTAAGATCAACAAGCAACTAACTAATAACATTTTTTACAATGGACGTAAATAAAATTCAATCAGCCGATATTCTTGACATCATCTTTGATGGCAGAAATAAGGAGTATGGTGCTTATGAGTTGCGTAAAACCTATAACAAGCGTATGACCAAGGCTTTAGTAGGAACAATGCTCATATTACTACTAGCGGTGCTGGGAAACATACTTGCTAATACTGTTGGCAAAGAGAATAAAGAGTTAATCGTACAAGACGTATCGTTGGAGAACGTGCAACAGGAAGAGAAAAAGCCTGAGCCACCTCCTCCACCGCCACCACCAAAGCAAGAACCTCCTAAAGTGGAAATCACTAAGTTCACTCCGCCTAAAATTGTAAAGGATGAAGAAGTGAAGGAAGAAGATGAAATTAAAGAGGTAGAAAAATTGGAAGATACCAAGATTGGTACCATTAATCAGGAAGGTGCAAAAGACGAAGGTATTGTTGCTCCTCCCGTTGAAAGTGGAACTGGTGTGGTAGAAGCACCAAAAAAAGAAGAAGATTACGACAAAATATTTACCGTAGTACAAATACCAGCGGAATTCCCTGGTGGTTTGCCAGCATGGGCTAAATATTTGGAGCGTAACTTGAACAGAGATTTACCAGTTGAAAATGGTGCACCTCCAGGAAAATACACAGTTGTAGTTTCTTTTATCGTAGCAAAAGATGGAGCTATCAGTGATGTAGTTGCTGAGAACGATCCAGGATATGGTACAAAAGCAGAAGCTGTTCGTGTAATTACTAGAGGTCCTAAATGGAAGCCTGCTGTACAGAATGGTAGAAACGTAATCTATCGTCATAAGCAGAGTATTACATTCATGGTATCGGAAGAATAATTTCAACATGACTATTTATACAGCCCCGAGTCTTTTAGATTCGGGGCTTTTTTATTTCTGTTTTTTGAAATGCTATTTTGTTTTTTGATTTTTTATGGAAATACAGAACTGTTGTGTCCTAGTAGTAAACATAATACTATGGATAAAAATCAGATCCTTCAGAGCGAGTGGCTCGATATTTTATTTGATGGAAAAAATAAAAGCTATGGTGCTTATGAATTGCGAAAGACCTATAATGGTCGATTAAAAAAAGCAATGATTATATCTTTTAGCATTGCGGCTTTATTTGTTACTGTCTTATTAATGGCTAATGAGAATAATACAGTTGCAAAAACACTTAGTGTTATTGATATTTCATTAGAAAAATTTAAAGAAGAAATTAAAAAAGTAGAAATAGTAGAACCAATAAAAAAAGAACCAGTTAAGATAGAAACAGTCTCCGTTACTCCACCAAAAATTGTAAAAGATGAAGAAGTAAAGCCTGATGAAGAAGTAAAAACAATTGATCAAATGGAAAATGTACAGATCAATAATTTTAATCAGGAGGGTGAAAAAAATATAGATATAGTAAATCCTCCAATTGAAAAATCAATTGCTGGCGTTTCAACAATAGTAAAGGAAGAAGACACAGATAAAATATTTTATTCAGTACAAGTTCCAGCAGAATTTCCTGGAGGAATTAATGGTTGGAGAAAATACTTGGAAAGAAATTTAGATAGTGATTTGCCTGTTTCAAATGGAGCACCTGCTGGAAAATATACTGTAGTCGTTTCATTTTTGGTTGATAAATCGGGTGTAATCAGTGATGTTATAGCTGAAAATGACCCGGGATATGGAACAAAAGCTGAAGCTATAAGAGTGATTGCTAAAGGTCCTAATTGGAAACCAGCCATACAAAATGGGAACAAGGTTATTTATAGACATAAACAGAGCATCACTTTTATGGTTTCAGAAGAATAATTCAATAGCATTAACTTTGTGTAATGAGGATGCAATTACAAGGATGGGACGATACAATTGTAGCAATGGCTACAGCGCCAGGAATTGGGGCGATAGCGGTTATTAGAATTAGTGGGCCTAGATCATTTGAAGTAATGAATCAATTATTTCCTAAAAAGGATTTATTGGTGCAAGCATCCCATACGATTCATGTAGGTCTATTAAAAGATGGGGATATTATTTTAGACGAAGTAGTATTGTCTTTGTATAGAGGGCCTAAGTCTTATACAGGCGAAGATGTGATAGAAATTAGTTGTCATGGTTCTCCTTATATACAAGAACAAATTCTACAAGCAATTACAAAGCGCGCTGTTCGATTGGCAAAGCCCGGTGAATTCACTCAAAGAGCTTTCTTAAAAGGGAAAATGGATTTAGCCCAAGCAGAAGCAGTGGCTGATTTGATTGCCAGTAATACTGAAGCAAGTAAGAGAGCCGCCTTACACACTATGCGCGGTGGTTTCTCTTCCGATTTAAGTCAATTGCGCGAAGCCCTAATCAGTTTTTCTGCTTTAATAGAATTAGAGTTGGATTTTTCTCAAGAGGATGTGGAGTTTGCCGATAGAACACAGTTTAAAAATTTAATAGCCCAATTAAAGCAAGCTACTGCTGCATTGATTGGTTCATTTAAATTGGGTAATGTAATTAAAAATGGAGTGCAAGTGGCCATTATTGGTAAGCCCAATGCAGGAAAGTCTACATTACTTAATACGCTCTTAAATGAAAATAGAGCGATTGTAAGTGATATAGCTGGCACTACCAGAGATACCATTGAAGAAGTATTAAATATTGATGGGGTTTTATTTAGGTTGATTGACACCGCCGGCATACGCGAACACACTGATGATGCAATTGAGCAAATTGGCGTTAGCAAGAGCAAAGAAAAAATGCGTGCAGCAGAAGTAGTAGTGTATTTGTATGATCTCTTAAATATTCATGCCGAAGAGTTGCAACAAATTGTAAATGAATTTGAGCAGGAGCAAATCAATTATATTTTAGTTGGGAATAAAGCGGATGTTGCCAATGCTGAAATGGTGGCCCAGTTTGCTGCATTTAAAAACAGTTTATTTATTTCAGCGAAGAATAATGAACAAATTGATGCGCTAAAAAAATCCCTAGTTGATCATGCTATTCAGGGAAATATTCATACTGAGTCTACCATAGTAACCAATGCAAGACATTATGAAGCATTGGTTGGATTAATGCAATCCTTAGAAGAAGTAGAGCAAGGATTATACAACCAAGTTCCTGGTGATTTATTGGCATTAGATATACGTCAGTGCTTGCATTATTTAGGAACCATCACTGGAAGTATTACCCACGAAGATCAGTTGGATTATATCTTTAGTAAGTTCTGTATAGGGAAGTGATTTTTACGAACGAAGTGAGTGAAAATTATCCCGACTTAAGTCGGGATGACAGTTAGTCGGGATAAAATATGAATCATATGTACGAATTATTCCTTCAGCATTTTAATTCCAAAGTGGCCCTTACAGCGGAAGAGGAAGCGTTATTAAAAACTCATTTAACACCAAAGAAACTCCGAAGAAAACAGTACCTGCTTCAGTCTGGAGATATATGCAAGGCTTTTGCTTTTATAGAAAAAGGGGCCATGAAATCTTATACAGTGGATGATGCTGGAGTGGAACATATTATTCAATTTGGTATTGAGGGATGGATTATTGCAGATCTCTATAGTTTTCTTACTGGTGAGCCTGCTATGTATAATGTGGATGTAGTAGAAGACGCTGAATTGGTTTTGATTAGCAAGTCTGCTCACGATGCTTTGCTAAAAGTATTACCTAAATATGAAACCTACACTAGGTTGAATTTTGAAGGGGCTTATATAGCCATGCAAAGAAGGTTAACGTCAATCATCAGTAACTCACTAGAAGAACGATACGAACAGTTTAAAGCTCAATATCCAGAGATTGTACAACGTTTTCCACAACATATGATTGCTTCTTATATGGGGCTTACTCCAGAAACGTTAAGTAGAATCAGAAAAAGAATTTCAGCAAAATAGCCATTCGTTTTCAGTTTTTTCTCTTGATTTAAATCAATATATTTTCTTGCTTCAACGCAATGGTAAAGGGGTATGACCTGTTTTAACTTTGCTTGAAAATAATGGGGATGAGCGTTAAGAATAATCAACTGAATTGTGATATAGAAATAGGAGTTTGTGAAGTACCAAAGTCTGGCGTAAGTCAACAAGAACAGACGCTAAAAAAGCCCGTTAAGCTCTTGTATTTTACGGATCCAATTTGTTCATCTTGCTGGGGAATTGATCCTCAATTAAGAAAGCTACAACAGGAATATGGTCATTATTTTGATATTGAATATAGAATGGGTGGGTTATTAAAAAGCTGGGCTGAATATGGCGGTTCAGATGTGAACGGACCTGCGTCGGTGGAAAAACACTGGAATGAGGCAGGGGCTTATTATCAAATGCCTATTGATGGAACTGTATGGAAGCAAGATCCTTTAGAATCATCCTATCCTCCTTCTATTGCCTTTAAAGCAGCACAATTGCAAGGAAATAAAAAGGCAAGTCAATTTCTGCGTCGAATGAAAGAAATGGTTTTTACAGAACAAATAAATATTGCTCGAAAAGAAAATTTACTGTCTGCAGCAAATGATATTGACCTTGATCTTCAACAGTTTGAATCCGATTTAGAACAAAGTGCAATGCAGTTATTTGAAGAAGACCTTGCTTTTGCAAGAGCCAAAGACGTGAGAGGGTTTCCTACTATTTTTTTCATTGATAACAACAATAATCAATTTAAAGTATATGGAAGTAAACCATACGAAGTATATGAATCTGCCTTGCTTAAATTGATTGAAGGACCAGTTGT
>CALRUG020000043.1:0-21185 GCA_943371295.1 Synechococcus sp. UW140
TAGTATAACGCAAAAAGAGGGCAATTATTGAGTGAACTTACGATATCCGAAAAATAAGGGGTAGGAATGGGTTAAACCCAATGATTGAACTTTTGCTCCAAGCGAATTGTTTTAAATTTGCAGTAGAATCACTTACATAAAACAGCATATTATGATTAAGACTGGCAACCCTGTCATCAGCATTTATACAGAAATGACTCCTAACCCAGAGACCATGAAATTTGTGGCCAACAAATTATTATACCCTGGAAAAAGCATTGACTTTGCAGATGAAAGCTTGGCTACTCCTTCGCCATTGGCTAAGGAATTGTTCAGTTTTCCTTTTATCAAAAGTGTGTTCATTGCCAGCAATTTTATTACGTTAACCAAAACGATTGATACCGAAGATTGGCAAGATATTATTCCTACCATCAAAGAGTTTTTGAAGCAGTACTTAGAGAACGGAGGTGTGGTAGTAAATGAAGAAGAAGTTGCGAAAGTAAAACAAGAAGCCAGCAATACAGTAAGCGCAGACGACGATGATATTGTAAAGCGTGTAAAAGAGTTGTTGGAGAACTATGTAAAACCTGCTGTTGAAATGGATGGGGGTGCTATACAATTCAAAAGCTATAACGATGGTATTGTAAACTTGATGTTACAAGGTTCATGTTCAGGTTGCCCATCTTCAATGATTACTTTGAAAGCAGGTATTGAAGGAATGATGAAACGCATGATTCCTGAAGTAAAAGAAGTTGTTGCAGAAGCAGAATAAAGAAAGCGTAGTGCATTATCTTGCATTACATGAAGTCTTCTTTCATCCATTTTTTTAAAGCGCATTGGGATGCACTCATAGCATCCGCATTTGCGTTTATATGGATTGCTTATTATACTTCTCATAGTGGCATTGGTATTTCCCCAGATTCTGTTGCTTATTTAAGTACAGCGAATCGTTTTTCGGATTCCTTTCAATTTACCGATTACAATAATTTACCCCTGGTCAATTTTCCATTGGGTTACCCGTTATTGTTGGGTTTGGTTAAAATCATTTTTTTTACTGAAGTGATTACGGCCGCGCCAATATTGAATGGCCTATTATTAGCAGCAGTATTGTATTCCAGCAGTTATTTGCTTTTTCGTGCCAGCATTAAAAATGCATTTTATAGATTGTTGATTTTGTGTTTTATCTTGAGTAGCCCAGGTATATTGGAAGTCTATACCATGTTATGGTCTGAAACAGTATTTGTGTTGTTGGTGCTTTTTTATATTGCTGCTTTCCATCAGTATTTATTATCGGAGAAAACCAATTGGCTTTTACTAGCCGCAATTATTGCAGCAGTTGCTTGCTCAGTCAGATATGTAGGTATTACATTATTAATTACGGGGGGCTTATTAATTCTATTTTATTTTCAAGTGAATTGGCGTACCAAACTAAAACATATTGGACTGCTCGCATTAGTAGGCTGTAGTTTACCCTTGTTCAATATTATCCGAAACAAACTACTCACCCAAACACTTGCAGGAGTTAGGCAAACCTCTTTAAAAACTGTTCAAACCAATCTACAAGATTTTTTAAATGTGCTAGGTTATTGGTTTCCCAATAGCGACAATGATTCTTCTACCACCATATTGATTATTGGCTTGGTATTAATAATCATGGTTTTGATTTTATTGATGTATCGACTGATTCAACAACAGTACTTTGCATCAATCATTACCCTATTAAGCTTATTCATCTTGGTGTACGGAGGCTTTCTATTATTTATAGCTAGTGTATCAAGGTTTGAAACATTGAGTAGTAGGTTGTTGATTCCATTGTATATTCCTATTGTTCTATTAATTGCTTATTCCTTTTATGCATGGATCAATGCGTTGAATCGATATAAAAGAGCATTCCTCATTTTGGTATTTAGTGTTTGGTACGCTATTGGCGCCAATCATCATTATCAAACACATGTATTCAATTGGGAAGGGATTGGATACGCTGGTATCCCTGGTTACACCGATGATCTTTGGACTGGCTCGCCTTTGCTACAGTTCATGAAATCACATCATAACAATTACCAAGCTCCTATTTATTCTAATGCCAATGATGCGGTTTTTTTTCTGGCCAATATAAAAGCCTACCCATTACCACATAAAGATTTATCTCAAGAAATACAAGCTTTTCAAATGCACCAAAATATCTATTTGGTTTGGTTTGAATATGGGAAGAACCCAGATTTGATTGACGATGTATATATTCGAACACATTTTAAACAAGCCAAAGAGTGGCAGTTTAGAGATGGGTCCATTTTTTATTTTACAAAAATCAACCAGCAATGAGTTTAACGGAAATATACCAACAATTCATTGTAGGAATGCAACAAACAAGCTTACTTGAATTTATTGCCGTTTGTGCGGGAATTGCCAGTGTTTGGTTTAGCAGAAAAGAAAATATTTGGGTTTACCCAATAGGATTAATTAATACCACTATTTATATCTATCTAAGTTTAAAAGGACAACTATACGGTGAAGCCAGTGTTAACTTATATTATACCATCGTAAGTATTTATGGCTGGATTTGGTGGAGTAAAATCAACACCAATACCCAAGAAGCTGCATTAAAAATCAGTTTCAGTAATCCAAAAGATCGGATACAACAGTGGGGATTTTTTGCCTCATTTTATATACTGATTTTTGTTGCACTCACTTGGTTAAAAGAATCTTTTGCACCGGAAGCAATTCCATGGGCAGATGCATTTGCCAGCGCCACTGCCTATACAGGAATGTGGTTAATGGCTAGAAAAAAAGTAGCGAGTTGGTATTGGTGGATAGCAACAAATATTGCTTCCATTCCGTTATACTTTATTAAAGGCTATGTATTTACAAGTGTTCAGTTTTTACTGCTCTTGATTTTAGCCATTGCCGGCTTAATAAGTTGGAATAAAAAAGCACAACATGAGAGCCATTAAAAAATTTGTCATTCTAGGGCCAGAAAGTACCGGCAAAAGTACTTTGTGCAAATCTTTGGCAGCCCACTATCAGTCGGCATGGTGTGAAGAATACGCTAGAGAATACTTATTAAAATATGGCACCAATTATACACCAGCAGATTTATTGAAAATTGCAAAAGGACAATTAAAATTAGAAGAACTCACCACAAAGTCATTAGCGGAAAGCAATAAAACACCCATCCTATTCATTGATACCGATATGTATGTAATGAAGGTGTGGAGTGAATATGTATTTGGCGAATGTGATTTTTTTATTTTAGATACCATCGTTAAAAAAAAATACGATGGCTACTTGCTGTGCAATATTGATTTGCCTTGGGTAAAAGACGAATTAAGAGAATACCCTGATGAAAAACCCAGACAAGAGTTATTTGCTATTTACAAAGACTTATTATTAAATCAATCAACGCCATGGGCTTTAATAAGTGGTAATGATGCTGAACGAACCCATGCAGCAATTAAAGCTATTGACCAAATGATGCTTTAACGCAGTAATGCTTTGATGTCTTCGTCTCCTTCTAAATTGTTCATCTGTTTTAGAATTTGAGGATAACGCCATGCAACTCTTCTGCTCATTGGTTTAACCAAAAACTTTTTAGGGTTGGGCAAGCAAGCAATAATCATTGCAGCTTCTGCACGAGTAAGTTTTGAAGCATCTTTTTTAAAGTAATGTTTAGCAGCGGCTTGGATCCCAAAAATACCCGGACCCATTTCAATGACGTTTAAATACACTTCTAGTATTCGCTCTTTACCCCAAACCCATTCAATCAATTTGGTAAAATAGAGCTCGGGAACTTTTCTGATGAACTTGGTAATAAATCCGCCCTGCCATAAAAATACATTCTTAGCCGTTTGCTGCGTAATGGTACTCGCTCCGCCACCTAGCGGTATTTTTGTTTTCTTTCCTTTTTTCTTTGGCTTTAAGCTTTTCTCTATAGCATCCCAGTCAAATCCACTATGGTCTGGATATGCTTGGTCTTCGCTAGCAATAGCTGCCAACTTTACAGAATAATTGATTTCATTCCAGGATACATAATCTCTTTTAAGACCATAACCAAAAGTATTGGCAATTTGGGTAATGGTGATGGGTGGCATTAGCCATCTGCAAACAATGGTATACAAAAGCGAGCTCAAAAACAAAATCAATAAAATTCGTTTTGTTTTTTTCCAGATTTTTTTAATCACAGATTATTATTTCAACAGAAAGATACAATCTATTTTAATTGGTCTCCAAAATTGAGTACACCCCAAATTAATGCAATACCAAACCCAATTAAAATAAGACCCGATAATTTATTTATTCGATGTAAAATGGTAGGAGTTAAACGCTCTCTTAATTTACCGGCCAATGCAACTTTAGCAATATCAGAAAGAAGTACAAATACTAAACAAGTAATAAAAACTATCCACTTATATTGGGTAGGATTAGGGGTACTTGCGGCATCTCCGGTGATGGCTGCAGTCCAAGCAAACCAAAACAGAAATACTGCGGGGTTAAGCATATTCATAAAATATCCTGATAAAAAAATACCTGCTAAATCTCTTTTTCGAAATTTTTTGATTTCGATTTTATTGTCCTCATCTACAATCACTTTCTTAAAGAATAAAGTATAAATACCTACACCAATTAAAAAAATGCTACCAGCAATTGCAATGGTATTGCTATGAGAAAGAGCTGTAGTGAAAAAGGAAGTAAATACATTACAGACCAATACCAAACTAATATCGCTGGCCGAAACCCCTGCTACAAAAGTGTAACCCGCTTTATGTCCATTGGCTAAACTTTGTTTGATGATCGCAAAAATGACTGGACCCACTGATATACTCAGAATCAATCCCAATACAAGTCCCTTCATCAATGGTGCAATCATGCCAATAGCCTTTGTTTAGTCAGTTTACAAAAATAACTGATTAGTGCAATTCTAGCGGATAATTGTTGCGCTGATTATTTTGTCTAGGCCGGGAAAATGTTGAGTCAAATATTTGTTGCCATACAGGTATATGGAGTCTTGCAAAGGGAGAATTCGCTTTGCATATTGATCGTTTAGTTGAAAGAAAACATTCATTCCGCTAGTTACTTTACCAAATGGTGGATAGCCGTGCACCCCTTCACGCATAGTGGTGTCTAGCTTTGCATTGTCTTGCATATCCACAAAAATTTGCGTGGTTCTAGAGTTTTTCTCACTCCTAGCAAATGCGACCATTCCTTTTTTATGTTTTTGCTTTACTGGCTCGTCTTTTAGTCTTGCTTTATCCCAGAATCGGCTCTCTTTTGGATTATCTGAAATCCCAAATTGAACTACATAGTCTTTCTCTACCCTGAAAATATAGATATTAGTATAAAAACCCTTTTTCACTAATGTATAAAACCGATCTGTTGCAAGTGGAGCCCAAGAACGATAAGACTGAATAATAAAATTCCCCTTATTGGTTTTAAAAAGAACTTGGAAGGTTTCAGGTGCTCTTAAATCTTGATGGGTAAAGGCTTTTTGCTGAGTGGGCGTTTGCGCATAAATAATCGAGCACAGCATCATTGATGTTAAAATAAAGCGAGTGAAAAACGGCTTTAACATCATTTATTTTTTTCTAAGAATTGATACCAATCGGTTAACATGGTTCCTTTTAATACCCTTGGAAATTTATGTTGACCACCCACTTTACCTTTACTCAACATAAAGTTCATGAAATCTTCTTCCTTCAAAACAGTTAATCGAATTTCTTTTAATGCACTTTTTCTTTCTACTGCATAATCATCATTGAGTTCGTTTAAACATGCATCAATATAACTGCACAATGTTTTTTCATTGATTGTATCATTACACGCAACAAACCAATGATGCCCAAAGAAATTATCTACAGGAATACCTGCTACTGTAAATTCTGGAATGCTGATATTGAATTTCTCAGAAGCCATTTGAACGGCTTTATTCATATTGTCTACACTCAAATGTTCTCCTACCAAACTTAAAAAGTGTTTGGTTCTTCCAGTAATGATGATTTCCGATTTTTCTTTATCTACAAATTTCACCGTGTCACCAATTAAGTAACGCCATGTGCCAGCAGTAGTACTAATTAACAAAGCATAGTCTTTGCCTTCTTCCACTTCATGCAACATCAATACTTCGGGGTTATCAATCATTTCTCCTTCTGAAGTAAAATTGACATCATCAAAAGGAACGAATTCTAAAAATATATGTTCGTTGGTAACCAATCGCATTCCTTTGGCATATTGCTTGTCTTGATAAGCAATAAAACCTTCGCTTGCTAAATAGGTTTCAATATATGTGATGGGCTTGCCCAACATTTTTTCAAAACCCTTTTTATAAGGTTCAAAACTCACACCCCCATGTACAAAAAATGCAAGGTTGGGCCAGAGCTCATGAATATGATTCAGTTTGTAGCGCTCTACAATTTGCTCCACACACATTTGAATCCATGCAGGTACGCCAATTAAAAAGCCAATATCCCATTCGGGCGCTTTTTCTACTATTTCTGCTATTTTCTTATTCCAATCTTTTTGTTTGGCTATTTTTTTACCGGGCTTATAGAATGGTTGAAACCAAAACGGTGCTTTCTTAGCAGTAATCCCACTTAAGTCTCCTGCAAAATAACCTGGTCCCTTTTGTAATTCGGTACTGCCCCCCAAGGTGAGCCATCCTTTTCCAATTGAAGTGAAGGGAATATTTTCATACTTACCTAAACTCAATAATTGTTTAATCATCACAATTTTATTGCCGCGCAATAAATCGTTGGTGATGGGAATATATTTACTTGCAGACTCACTGGTTCCACTACTTAATGCGTAATATTTTATTTTACCTGGCCAACAAATATCAGATTGTCCTTTGATGGTTTTATGCCACCACTCATTGTAAATTTTATTGTAGTTGAATGTTGGAACAATTTCTTGAAACTTTTTTCCTGGATGTTTGCTCAATAAAATTTCATCAAAACGATATTGCTGACCAAAAGATGTAAACCTTGCTTTTTTCAATAGCTTTTTTAGTACCCTCAACTGATCTCTTCGGAGATTGTTCTGTGGAAGCCTTAGTGCCTTTAGAATAGCATTGGGCAGTTTAAGATCAATTATAGACATGCGTTCGTTAAGAGTTAAGCTACGAAGCTAAACTAAATGAATTATATATAATATTTTGTGAAAAGCTTATTGAAATTTTTTCTTGATAGTAGCCATCCAACGTACAAGGCCAACACATTTTTTTAAACACCAAACCCCTTTTGATCCGCCATATAAATGACGGTATTTCTCTATAAATATAATCATAGACCCATAAAAATGGCTTAAGTATGCTAGATCTTGTTTAGAACTGGCTCCTTTATAATGGGTGATGGTTAAATTGCCTAAATAATGGTTTTCGAATCCTTGTTGAAGCACCCTTAAGCTGAGGTCTATATCTTCCCCGTACATAAAAAAAGATTCATCAAATCCTCCGATTTTGTTGGTTAGTTCTGATGGCATCATCATAAAAGCACCTGCTAAAACAGGAACGGCGTGCACTTGATTTTTATCTAAATGACCCAATGCATAACTATTAAAAAAAGCCGATCTAGGAATAAGTTTAGCCCAACCAGTCAATTTAAATAATGAACCCAATAAACTTGGCTGGTCCCTTTTACTCTCTGGTAAAAATTGACCATCGCCATCCATCATTTGAACACCTACTGCACCTACTTTCGGGTGCAATTTTAAATATTGAACAGCATCCTTTAGCACATTGGGGGGAATTAGCGTATCAGGATTTAAAAACAGGATGTATTTTCCTTTTGCTTTATTTAGTGCTAGATTATTTGCCCGGGCAAACCCTATATTTTGTTGTAAGCAAATCCATTGAACCAATGGAAATTTTGCTCCTAGCTTTCTTTGTTTGGCTACATCTGTGTCGTTGTCTACTACAATGATCTCTGCATCTAAGCAGCTCAATGCTGCAGATACCGCTTGTAAGCAAGCATCCAAATAGGGATAAACCCGATAATTAACAATGATTATAGAAAGTTCGGTAGTCACAATATTGTTCCAAAGATGCAGAATCTGGGTTACTTTTGCGCCATGCTTAAACAAACCTTATTAAAAGCCACCGAGGCAGGGGCTGTACAACTTCGACATTTTTTTAATGGAACATTTGCCATCAGTAATAAAGAAGGCATCAATAACTTGGTAACAGAGGCAGATCATGCGGCAGAGAAAGCCATCATGGATACCATTCAAGCTGAATTTCCCGATCATTTTATTTTAAGTGAGGAATCAGGAGAATTAAAACAAGATTCAACCTATAAGTGGATCATAGACCCTATTGATGGAACGGTCAATTTTGCCAACGGCATTCCGATTTGCTGTGTGAGTATTGGGATAGAAAAAGAAGGTAAAATGGTCATGGGTGCAGTATACAA
The DNA here is from genome assembly GCA_943371295.1 of Synechococcus sp. UW140. Classification (GTDB taxonomy): domain Bacteria; phylum Bacteroidota; class Bacteroidia; order Chitinophagales; family Chitinophagaceae; genus Sediminibacterium. The sequence continues at coordinate 8,379 of CALRUG020000043.1, forward strand.
CCCCTTTATGAATGAATTTTATTTTGCCGAAAAAGGGGAAGGCGCCTATTTAAACAATCAAAAAATTCAGGTAGGAAATAAATCTTCATTAATTAAGAGCTGTTTGGTAACGGGATTTCCGTACACTTATTTAGACGCTCCAAACGGGCCATTACAGGTTTTTGAAAAATTAATCAGAAAAGGGGTTCCGGTAAGAAGATTAGGAAGTGCGGCTGTTGATTTATGTTGGGTTGCTGCAGGTAGATTTGATGGATTTTATGAACATAAACTTCAAGCTTGGGATAGTGCTGCAGGATTTTTAATGGTAGAAGAAGCAGGTGGAAAAGTAACCGACTTTAAAGGGGATTATTATTCTCCTTACCAACCACATATTATTGCTACCAATGGCCTTATTCACGATGAATTAGTAGCTGTTGTAAACGGAGGACCTTTCTAAAATGATGTTATGGAACAAAGAACAGAAATAGCCGACTTAGGCGAATTTGGTTTAATTGAACATTTAACCAAAAATGCAGAAATACAAAATGCTTCCACCATTTTAGGTGTAGGGGATGATGCTGCTGTGATTGACCATTTTGGTAAACAAACCGTTGTTACAACCGACTTGTTATTGGAAGGCATTCATTTTGATTTGATGTATACCCCTTTAAAACATTTGGGCTATAAAGCAGTGGTAGTAAACCTGAGCGATATCTATGCAATGAATGCCACACCCACTCAAATTACTTTGAGCATTGGAATCAGCAACCGTTTTAGCGTAGAAGCATTAAATGAATTTTATGAAGGGGTATATTTTGCTTGTGAAAAATATGGCGTTGATTTAATTGGAGGTGATACTTCTTCTTCTTTAAAGGGTTTTGTAATTTCTGTAACAGCCATAGGCGAAGTTGCCCCCGATCAATTTGTAAAGCGCAGTACTGCCAAAAAAGGAGATTTGATTTGTGTGAGTGGAGATGTTGGTGGAGCTTATTTGGGATTGACCCTGATGGAAAGAGAGAAAAAGATTTACCAAGAGAATCCAAATATTCAACCAGACTTAGAAGATGAGAGTTATATAGTAGGTAAATTATTGAAGCCTGAAGCTAGAAAAGACATCATTGAATTTTTTGCCAGCAACCAAATTGTTCCAACATCCATGATGGATGTAAGTGATGGCATCAGTAGTGAGGTTTTACATATCTGCAAGCAGTCGAATTTGGGTGCGCGTGTTTACGAAGAAAAATTACCCATTGCAGACGCGAGTAGAAAAGCCGCATTTAAATTTGGTTTAGACCCAACGGTTTGTGCATTAAATGGGGGAGAAGATTACGAATTGATTTTTACCATTGCACAAGAAGACCACGATAAAATTGTATTGAACGAAGAAATCAGTGTCATTGGATATATTACCGACTTAGAAGAAGGGGTTAAATTATTAACGAAGGGAGGTAATCAATACGATTTGAAGGCACAGGGTTGGAATGCTTTTAATTCTTAAGCATGAAAAGCTTGCTGGCATTGATTGGTGGGCTAATCTGCCTGGTCGAATTAAACGCCCAGCAACCATATAGTGCTTTGCCAAAATATTCACAAGCACAAGTAAGAGAAGATGCATTGGTACTTAAAAAAGTATTGGATGCAAATCATCCCAGCTTGCATTGGTTTACGCCGAAGCAAGTATTAGACAGTGCTTTTGAACAGATGCTCAATAGCATCACCGATTCTTTAAACGAAATTGAATTCAGAAATAAAATTGCTCCTTGGATAGCGTTGATTAAATGTGGGCATACCACTGCACTGTATTCCAAAAAGTTTATTAAAGATTTACCCAAATACCGTTATCCAAGATTCCCCTTACAAATCAAATTTTGGGAAGACAGTGCGATTGTGTTGAGTAACGGGTATTTTAAAGATTCCATTATTCAGCGCGGAACCATTCTACAAAGTATCAATAACAAACCCATTTCTTTTTACAGTGATAGCTTATTCAAACAAATAGCTACGGATGGCTATGCATATAACCACCAATACCAAACACTGAGCAGTAGTTTTCCAGATGGTTTTAAACAAGTATTTGGCGTAGATAGTACTTACCTAATTGGGTACCTGAATCAAGCTGGAAAAACAGATACTATTTCCTTGGGTAATTTTGTTCCTGCTCCAAGAGATACAGGCATCAATAGAGCCAGGCCAACCACAAGGCAATCTACTATGAGCAAAAGACAGTTGCGTTTATTGTCTTTGCGTTCTCTGAGTATTGATATCATTACGCGTAGCGCTTATATTCGGTTAACTACTTTTAGTAAAGGAAATTTAAAATCCTTTTTTAGGCGCAGCTTTAAACAATTAAAGAAAAACAATATTCAACATTTAATTCTAGACCTTAGAGAAAATGGTGGAGGAAGAATTAGTAATAGTATTGCACTTACTCAATATTTGAAGCATACTCCATTCAAAATTGCAGACTCTGTAGTAGCCATTAGTAGAAAGTTTAAATATGGTCGTTACATTCAATCAAGTTGGTTGTACTGGTTGGCAATGAATTTTGGGGCGAGCAAAGCCGCCGATGGCACTATTCACTACAAAAGATTTGAACAGCATTATTATCAACCCAACACCCGATTAGCTTTTAAAGGCAATACGTATTTAGTTCAAGGTGGATATACTTTTTCTGCAGCAACCATGTTGATAGGCGCATTAAAAGGACAGCAAAATATTCAAGTTGTAGGAGAGGAATCTGGTGGAGGATATTATGGTAATTCAGCCATGCATATTCCGCATATCAGTTTACCCAACACCAAGCTTCGCGTTCGCCTTCCTTTGTATAGAATGGTAATTGATCAAACAAGACCAAAAGGAAGAGGAATTGAACCAGACATAAAAATACCGCCATCTTCGTATGCAATCCGAGTGGGATTTGATCCAAAAATGGCGGCAATTCAAGCTTTGATTAAAAGCAAAAACAATTAATGTTTTTCTCCTGGCTTACATTTTTCTTTTATTTCATGAAACACATCATGTGTTGCAGTAATTAAAGTAGTTAATTCTTTATCTGATTTTTTTGCTTTCACAGCTGCTTCTACTGCTGTACATTTTGCAACCAATTGCTTTAAGATTGGCTTAGCTACCTTGGCATCATAGCCTGTTGGTACTGCACCTGATTCCCATGCTTTTGCTTTTGCAACTAGGTCTGCAATATTCGCTTTTAAAGGTTTTAAATTGCCCTCTTCTGCAGGATGAAAAGTTTTGCTCATTACTCCGTGAAAGTCTTCCATTTGTTTCCAACTTGCTTCTTGAGCACTTGCGCTAAAACCTACTAATGCGGCAAAAGCCAATACCAATAATTTTTTCATATTGTTCAATTTTTTATATTGATAAAATTAGTTCATTCAACAGAATGTATCAATGCTAAATCCTCATTTAATCCTATCCAATCCGCTTTTTGGCCAGGCTTTAACATTCCTGTAATTCCTGATTGTTGAATCACCTGCGCAGGATAAAGGGAACACATTCGAATAGCTTCTCCCAATTCTATATTCGCCTGTTGATGCAGTTTTTGCATACAAGCTAACATGGTTAATGCAGATCCGCTCAAAATACCGTTGGATTCATATTTATCTCCATTCAATTGATGGGGGTAAGCACCGGTAGTGCTTTCTGTAACTGCATCAGTAATAGCAAATAATCGATTCCCCATTTGCTTTTTAGCAATTTGAATGGCTTCAAAACTCACATGGTATCCATCGGGCACAATGCTACAAAAAACAGTGGGATGATTAAAAATAGCGCCCACCATTCCGGGTTCTCGGTGCTGCAAAGCACTCATAGCGTTGTACAAATGGGTAGCGGTTCCAATCCCATCGTTAAAAGCTTTTGTTGCAGTTGCATAATCGGCATTGCTATGACCCGCAGAAACCACTACACCGTATGACTGTATTAAATCTACAATGGATGCATCACAAACTTCAGGGGCTAGTGTAATCATGGTAATTACGCCCTTTCCGTATTCCAATAATTCTTTTACTTGTTCTGCTGTTGGCTGATAGATAAATTCACTTAAGTGCGCCCCTCTTTTAATTGGATTAATCCAGGGACCTTCTACATGCAATCCAATGCAACGGTTATTGGGCAATTGCTTAAACGCCCTAACCGCATCAATGCATGCATAAATTACTTCCTTGCTATTGGTAGCCACTGTTGGCTGAAACCAAGCAGCACCGCCCTTTACACAATAGTCTTTTAATAATTGCAAAGCTTCTTTAGTAGGATAAACACTCAGTAATTGCCCACCTGCTCCATAAATTTGTAAATCAATCAATGCTGGAATAAGTATAGGAATTTGCTGGTTCGGAACTGCTTGAACAGCCACAGTAGGATGGATCGATTCAACAATTCCCTCATTCACCAACAAAGAATGATTCAATAACCATTCTGTTCCAGTAAAAATTTTATTGGCTGCAATAATTTGTTTCATAATTGATTTAGCTATGATAGATATTGAATTGATCGGCATCTTTCCAAAATGGAAAACGCTGGCGAATATCTTGTAAGTGTTGAGGGTCTAAAATATGGGTGCTAATGGCTTCTTCTTGTGCACAGTGATATACTACTTGACCTAAAGGATCTATGAGCATGGTATCTCCACTATGATTGATTCCATTGGCATCTTCTCCCACTCTGTTTACCCCAATTACATAACACTGATTTTCGATGGCTCTTGCAGTGAGCAATGTTTTCCAAGCATGGTTTCTGCGTTCAGGCCAATTGGCCACATACACCAATAAATCATATTCAGGTGCTTCATGAATTTGTTGTCTTGCCCAAACAGGAAAACGCAAATCATAACAAATTTGCAAATTGATTTTCCATCCATTCACTGCTGCAATCAATCGTTTGTTTCCCGATGCATAAAATTGATTTTCTCCTGCAAATGCAAACAAATGTCTTTTATTATAATGCGCTATTGTTCCATTAGGTAGCACCCATAACAAACGATTGTAAAACAATCCTTCTTCTTCAATAATTACAGAACCAGTTAGAATAATTTTTTGTTGTGTTGCCATGGTCTTCATCCACTGAACCGTAGTGCCCTCCATGGTTTCAGCTAGTTGAGCAGGATTCATACTAAACCCCGTACTAAACATTTCTGGAAGAATAACCAGTTGACCCGGGGCTGATTGCGCCTGAATTTTCTCTCCGAACTGAGCTAGATTGGCTGTTCTATTTTCCCAAACTAAATTGCTTTGAATAAGGGTTACCGACAATGGATGCATATACCAATTTTAAACCAGCAAGTTAGTTGATTCGATATTGTAATTGCAATCCTAAATAGCGATGTCTATTTATTTGAATGGTGGTTTCTCTACTTTGGTGTACCAATTCTATTTGTGCGGCCCATCTTCCTTCAGAATACGCCAATCCAATGGTGTTTTGAAATACCAGGGTTTTAGGGTTGAGTGTAACCGCTGAATCAGCAGCCGTTTTACTTCCCCCAGAAATGGTTGCATTATAACCTTGGGCAGTAATTTTTGGATTCCAATAAATATAAAATTCTTTATTCGGCATGCCTTTTTTTTCAACTGCAGCATTCCACAATTGGCTGCTCTGGTTGCTATTAAAGCGTCCATAAAGCATTTTAGAACCTATAGCCGCATTAATAAAAGCAGTTCCCAGTTGAGCAGCCCCCCAGCCCATCCATTTAAATTTATTCGCTGTTACTAAATTGCTAGCATAAAGTACCCCAGTATTCAATACTAATTGGTTGCTTATTTGGTATCTCCATCCTAAAAATGGAGCATATTGTAACCAACTGTGGTAGGTATTTTGTAATCCCTCCCCTCCTGAAGCGGGGCCAATGATACCAAGGGTTCCATTGATTTGTAAAACGGTTTTTTCGTTTCTAAACCAACTCCGGGTATATTGAAAATAAGTATAACCCGCATAAGGACGGTCAATATCTGCAGGCGTTCTGGTATTTCTTCTGAGCGGCGTAAATATTTGTTGACCCAATTCGAAGCGGTGGACTCGCTTGGTTTTTTTCTTGGATTCATCTGCAAAACCCAGGTGCAAAAAAATACCATTGGAATAATACGCGTCTTCCAACTTTAATAAATAAGCATCATTCTCGGTGGTAAATCCAATTTGTTGCGCTTGGGCTTCCAAAAGAAAAAAGCTACTACAAATTAATAAAAGGAGGACTCCTTGGTTTTTCATTTATTGTCCTTGAATTTTTTCAAAATGCTTTGGACCAATCCTGGTTCAAAACCTCTTTGTTGTAAGAACGCGGTCGTTTTTACAGTTCGGTTAATATATTGTTCGTTTTTTAATGTATTCCATTTGGCAATTATCAATTTTTCAGCAACAGCAAGGTAGTCTTCTTCTGGAATTTCTTTCATCGCTTTTTTGATATTGTAATCACTTACCCTTTTTTGCTTTAACGCATACGTAATTTTTACTTTACCCCATTGCTTTTGCCTGAAATGACCTCCTACAAAGGCTTTTGCATATCGCTCTTCATTTAAATAGTCTTCTTCAATTAATCTTGAGAGCAACATTTCAACACTTGCTTTTCCCAATTTAAGACTATACAATTTTTCTTTGACTTCTTGGTGACACCTATCTTGGTATCCACAATAATGTTTAAGCTTCATGTATGCTTTTTCTATAGTAGAATCTGGATCGGTTGAAAACAACTGTTAGTATTTTTAAGTAAAGTAATTATATTTGTTTCAGGACCCCAAATATCCCCCTTGATTAAAGTGTAGTCCTGAACAAAAATGGCTGTAACTCAATACAATGTTTGTTTGATAGATGATGATAAGATCTATCAATTTACTTCCCGCAAAATACTCGAGTCTACCGGACTTGCTAAGAATATTTTGTCCTTTTACAACGGAAGCGAAGCCATTGGTTTTTTTAGAGAAAAATTGACCCAAGGACCCAACGAGTTACCCGATGTGATTTTTTTAGACATCAATATGCCGGTAATGAACGGCTGGCAATTTTTAGACGAATACCATAAAATATTGGATCAGTTTAAAAAACCGATCTATATCTATATGGTAAGTTCTTCTGTAGACGACTGTGATATTCAACGTTCAAAGGAATACAGTGGTGTTACAGACTATATTGTGAAGCCAATCAACAAGATTAAATACCAAGAGCTAATAGACCGGCTCAACTTCTACAATGGCTAGATTTTTGGGTGTAAATTGCTTGTGAAATATCATCCCTTTACAGTAAGTTTGTCCTGATTAAAATGATCATATGAAATTTATCGTTTCTTCCTCTTCGTTGTTAAAACATTTGCAACAGATTAGTGGTGTTATTAATGCCAATACCGTATTGCCTATTCTTGAAGATTTTTTGTTCGAAATAGAAGATAAAAAGTTGAATGTAGTAGCTACCGACTTAGAAACAGTGATGCGCGTTCAAATGGAAGTGGAGAGCAAAGCCAATGGCCGTGTTTGTATTCCGGCGAAAATTTTGATGGACTCTTTAAAGAATATTGCAGACCAACCACTCACTTTTACCATCGATAAAAACTTCGCAGTAGAAATCACCAGCGACAATGGTAAGTACAAAGTAATGGGAGAGAATCCTGATAATTTTCCAAAAGAACCATCAGCAGACGATACCACTAGCTTCAATATGCACAGCAGTGCATTGTTAACTGCCATCAATAAAACATTGTTTGCAGTAAGTGGAGACGATTTAAGACCTGCAATGACTGGGGTATTTTTTGAGTTGAGCAAAGACGGAGTGCAATTTGTTGCCACCGATGCACATCGTTTGGTTCGATACAAGCGTACCGATACCCATGCAACCAAAACCGATTCATTCATTGTACCTAAGAAGCCATTGAACTTATTAAAGAATGCATTGCCTGATAATGAAGATGATTTAACCATCAGTTACAATAGCAACCATTTATTTGTGAAGCATGGCTCAACCCATATGATCTGTCGTTTAATTGATGCTAGATTCCCAGACTATAAAGTGGTGATACCTGCAGACAATCCGTACAAATTGATTGTAAACAAATCTGCTTTCCAAAATGCATTGCGTCGAGTAAATGTATTCTCTAACAAAAGCACCAACCAAGTTGCTTTAAATATTACTGGCTCAGAATTGCAAATGGCTGCGCAAGACGTAGACTTCAGCTTTGAAGGAAACGAACGCATGAGCTGTCAGTACGATGGAGAAGATTTACAAATTGCCTTCAATGCACGTTTCTTAATTGAAATGTTGAATGCAGCAGATACCGATGATGTAAAAATGGAATTGTCTACCCCTACCAAAGCTGGTTTAATTAAACCAACCGAGCAAGGCGAAGGCGAAGACCTATTGATGTTGGTGATGCCGTTGATGTTGAATAATTAATACAACATTCATGATTGATTCCATTATTGACTATTTCAACACTATTCCCAGCTTACACAGAGCGCTCATCTTAGCAGGAGGGATTTTGTTTTTTTGGATCGTCGAAGGCATAGTGCCTTTGGCTAATTTTAAATACAATAAATACCGTCACGCGGGCATCAATCTTTTTTTTACTGCAACAACCATCATCATCAATTTTGCTTTTGCATTAGTGATTGTAAAAGCCAGTGAATGGGCAATAACTAACCAATTTGGATTATTGCAATTGACCACAATGCCAGCTTGGGTAATGTTGATTGGGGGTTTGTTATTGCTGGATTTAGTGGGTGCTTATTTTATCCATTTTATTGAACACAAAATAAAGTGGATGTGGAAGTTTCATATGGTGCACCATGCAGATACCCATGTGGATACTACTACTGCCAATAGACACCATCCAGGTGAAAGTGTGTTTAGGGCCGTATTCACTACCATTGGGGTAATTATTTGTGGCGCTCCCATGTGGTTGGTCATGTTGTACCAAAGTTTAAGTGCAGTATTATCGCAGTTTAACCATGCCAATATGCGTTTACCACTTTGGTTAGATAATGCCATTAGTTGGGTGCTGATTTCGCCCAATATGCACAAAGTGCACCACCATTACAAACAGCCTCAAACAGACAGCAACTACGGTAATATTTTTTCTATCTGGGACCGCTTATTCGGTACATACAATTACACGCCTGTAGATTCATTACGTTATGGTTTAGATGTACTAGACGATAGTACGGATGAAGCATTGAACTATCAATTAAAAATTCCTTTCGACAACACAATTAAAACACATTACTAAAATTTGTATTTTAGTGTATGAGTTTATTTGAATGGTTTTTTGAAAGAAAGAATCCAGCTCCTAGGGGTCACGCAGAATTTGGGGTACAACCCAACCCGGTTGGAGAAATGGCCAATTGGCAGAAAATTCTTTACTTACTCATCGGTGGTGCCATTTGGGTGGGCTATTTCTTTTTATTTACACTAGTGGAAGGCAAAGGAGTTGAAGCACTTATTTTATTTGGACTGATTTATTTAGCATTGGCTTTATTGGTTCACCCTAAACCAAGAATGGACAATATGGGTTGGGTACGTGGTATTATTGACAATCCCTTTCGTTGGAGTGATGATGTAAATCGTTTTTTATTCTTCTTTGAAGCCATTTTGCTGCCTGGTAAATTAATGATTCTATTCTTCCGCATCATTTTTTTCTACTTCAGCCCTAGGTAGTGCATCTTTGTAGAAAGTTTTATTTATGAAGATCGTTGCAATGATTCCTGCACGTTATGCAGCTACTCGTTTTCCTGCTAAATTGATGCAACAACTCGGAAACAAATCTGTGATTCGACATACCTATGATAATACAATCGCCACTGGTTTATTTAGCGATGTAATTGTAGTAACCGATAGTGAAATTATTTTTAATGAAATCACCAGCAATGGTGGCAAAGCCATCATGAGTCAAAAAAATCATGAGAGCGGAAGCGATCGCATTGCAGAAGCTGCCGAAAATTTAGACGTAGACATTATTGTAAATGTACAAGGCGATGAACCCTTCGTACAAAAAGACCCTTTAGAAAAATTACTCGCGACATTTAGTGAGCCCAATGTTCAAGTTGCTTCTTTAATGCAGGAGTTAAAAGATCCAGCATTAATTGATGACCCCAACTACGTGAAAGTGGCAGTGGACCGCAATATGAATGCCTTGTTTTTTTCGCGCAGCGTGATACCTTATCCTCGAGATAAAAATATTGCCATTCCCTATTATGAACATATTGGGGTATATGCTTTTCGCAAACAAGCATTACTCAATTTCACTTCTTGGCCAATGACACCCTTAGAAGCCGCAGAAAAAATTGAATGCTTGCGCTACCTTGAATATGGTGTACCTCTAAAAATGGTACTCACGCAATACATGGGTGTAGAAATTGATACACCAGAAGATTTGATAAAAGCGGCTACGCTTTTATAGCCTTTCGTAAAGCGCACGGAGTTTTTCGCGCGTCATGATGGTTTCCCAGTCTTTACCCAACGCGTTTTCCCATAAGGGTTTCATGCCCAAAGAAACATTCATCATGGTTTCAAATTGCTCATCGGTTAATCCTTTACAAATGCCTTGCGGTATTTCAATTTGATTTTTATCTACCATCAATTTGAATTCTTTCACCCCAGCTGGATAGTATTCTTCCAAATGATTCATCACAATGCAGTTGCCAATACCGTGTTTAGTCCCAAGTAAATAACTCAAGCCATAACTCACTGCATGTGCAACACCTACTTGTGAATACGCAATGCTCATGCCACCAGCATAAGAAGCCATCATCAATTGATCATCAGATTCGTTGTCCCAATGATTTTTTTCAACAAATACTTTTTGACAAAGTTGCAATGCTTTCTCTCCATAGCTTTTGCTGAACTCATTTAAATACGTACCTTCTAAACTTTCTATACAATGGATATAACAATCCATGCCTGTATAAAATCGTTGATTGGCGGGCGCATCTTTGGTTAATTCTGGATCTAAAACAATTTGATCAAATGGCGTGAAGTCTGAGTTCATGCCCAATTTTCTGGTGGGTCCTGTTAACACGGTGGTTCTACTCACTTCGGCCCCTGTACCACTTAGTGTAGGAATACCTACTTTATATACCCCGGCTTCTTGCACCAAATCCCATCCTTGGTAATCGGCTGATGATCCAGGATTGGTCATCATTAAAGAAACCGCTTTAGCTAAATCCATGGTTGATCCACCACCAATGCCAATTACCCCACTAATGGTTCCAAATTCTTCTTTTAATGAAAGAGCCAATTCATCTACTTGCGTAGTCTTTGGTTCATAGGTAACATCTGCTAAAACTATTTTATCCTTTCCTCTTAATGGAATGCGATTCAATAATGGTTTGCCTTCAAAATAATGGTCTACTAAAAAAACCATGGGGGCATCACCCTTTCTATGTGGCGTCAATATTTCATCTAATTGATTAAAACTGCCGCGGCCAAAAACCACATAACTAACCATCTTAAAATTCCTGAAGCTCATAGTGTTGTTTTACTTAGTAAAGATCGTGTTTATTTCCAGATCGATCGCATAGGCCAGAACCATATATTCTCGAATACAGAAATATTTCCATCGCTAAAAAATTCTATCCCTGTATCATTTTCTTCTGGAAAAATTTGTGATGTAAATACCAGTTCTCCATCATTGGCGTACACTTCAACAATACTCTTATCAAAAAAGATATGCAGTTTAACTTTATCGTTTTGTTGTTTTAAGTAGGCATTTTTCTTAGCAAAATAAGGATACTGTTTGCTAAAGCCTGATGGCGTATTGGTTCGATCAATAAAGAGTTGTTCTAATGTAGCATCGTATCCAATTACAAAATTTCGGTTTCCACCTACCGCAATTTTAATTCCACTCACACTGGTAATCGCAGGCTTCAGTTCCACTTCCATTTCAAAACAATTACTTCTAAAAGGAAGCATATACCCATTCTTCACAGCAATTGGACCTTCCAATACCTGTCCGGTAGAACGTATAGCCCTCAGAGCTTTGATGGGCTCTTGTACCAATACCCATTCAGCTCCCATTTTTTTTACTGCTAATTTTCTGGGCAATGACATGGCGCCTTTCCAAGGGCTGGTTGGAATCTCATTGGCATAATTCCAGTTATTGACCCATCCTATCGAAATAGGAATTCGGTCGGGTGTATTTTTATAAGTAATGGCCGCATAATAATCGCTACCATAATCAGGTCTTACAATTTTATTAGACGGGTTTTCATTATAAAATTTATATCCATCAAACTCTCCCACAAAATATTGCATGCTTGAATTTTGTGAAACCAATAAAACCCATTTCTTTTTGTCTGGTTCTCCTACAACAGGAACTTGTATTAAGTCTGGACATTCCCAAACACCTGAGGTATCACCAATTGGTCCAAAATCACTTTGAAACGTCCACTGTTTTAAACTGAAAGAAGTATAAATCGAAATCATTTTTTCATTGGGCATAGCTACCATCATCACCCATTGTCTGGTCTTATCGTGCCAAAACACATTGGGGTCTCTAAAATCAGTCATATCTAAATCGAGCACTGGATTACCAGAATACTTGGTCCATGATTTTCCATGATCAATGCTGTACGCCAAATGTTGGGATTGATTAGCACTGTCGTGTGCCGTAAAGACCGCAACTAGTGGTGGGTTCTCTTTATTGTTGCTTAGCGCACTGGTATTTTTTGCATCATATACCACCGATCCAGAAAAAGCCATTTTGCCATCTTCTTCTCTTAAAGCCAATGGCATGGGTGTCCACTTTACTAGGTCTTTGCTCACTGCATGTCCCCAACTCATATGGCCCCAAATATTACCAAATGGATTATGCTGATAAAACAAATGATATTGGCCATTATGGTA
>CALRUG020000044.1:0-21105 GCA_943371295.1 Synechococcus sp. UW140
AGCCAATCCAAGTTTCAATATTACTTATCAAGTAGCACCATTTAAAAACACGGGCTTATACAATCAAAAATATTTACCACGTAAGGGAGAAACTTCTGGACAAATTGAATTGAACTACACCAATAACTTCCGCATCATTCGTTATTCAGATGTATTGTTAATGGCGGCAGAAGCATTTAATAGATCAGCAGCACCTAACGATGCAAAAGCCTTGACTTATTTAAATAGAGTAAGAGAGCGTGCATTTGGAAATACCAGCAACAATCTTACTGGAGCAGGTACTGTATTAAGAGATGCTATTTGGAATGAGCGCAGATTAGAACTTGCTATGGAAGGAGATCGTTTCTTTGACTTAGTAAGAACTGGTCAGGCGGCAACAAAAATCACTGGCTTTAGAGTAGGCAAGCACGAAGTATTTCCTATACCACAGCAAGAAGTGGAAATCTCAGGCTTACCACAAAACAGCGGCTATTAATCAACCCACAAAAAAAATGATATGAAATCAATAAAATTTTTATTCAGCGCAGTACTGGTGGGATTGCTTTTCACCAGTTGTAGCAAAAAGGAGTTTACCGATACTTCTTTTGTAGAATCTGCCAGCGTTCCAGATAAATTGAGCGCACTATTTACGATTACCCAAGACAATACTGGATTGGTAACAATAACCCCCCAGGGAGAGGGTGCGGTGTCTTATGATGTATATTTTGGAGACGCCACCACCGCTCCTGTTAAAGTATTAGCAGGAAAAAGTACCACCCATATTTATAAAGAAGGCGCGTACAATGTAAGGTTGGTTGCCTATAATGTTTCAGGAAAAACAAAAGAAGCATTACAACCATTAACCGTAACATTTAGGGCTCCAGAAAATTTGGAAGCAACAGCAGTAATAGATGCAAACAATAACTTTAAAGTGAATGTGACTGCAAAAGCAAACTATGAAACATTCTTTCAAGTGTATTTTGGTGATGTAGCAAATGAAGTGCCTACCAATATTAATGAAGGACAAACTGCAAGCAAAGTATATACCCGCACAGGAACCTATACTGTTAAAGTTGTAGCATTAAGTGGAGGCGCTGCAAAAACAGAAATAACTAAAACAGTTACTATTGTTGACCCAGTTTTATTGCCTTTGACTTTTGAATCACCCACGATTAATTATGCATTCAGCAATTTTGATGGCGGTAATTCAAGTGTGATTGATAACCCATTCAAAACAGGAATCAATACCACCAATAAAGTAGGAAGAATGATTAAGGGTGCCGGACAGCCATGGGGCGGATCGGTATTACCTTTAAGTGCACCAATTAATTTTAGCACCAACAAGATTTTCAGAATGAAAGTATACTCACCAAGAGTGGGTGCTAAAGTATTATTGAAAGTAGAAAATGCAAGTAATGGTGCTATTGCTTTTGAAAGAGAGCGTACTACCACTGTAGCCAATGCATGGGAAGAAATCGGATTCGATTTCAGTACCATCAACACGGCCAATGTGTACAATAATATTGTGTTGATTTTTGAATTAGGTACGGTAGGAGATGGCTCACCTAATTTCACTTTCTTATTTGACGATATTCAATTAGCAGCAACCATGCCTTCTAATCAAATTGATTGGCCGGTATCATTTGATGTTGCAGGAACCAATTATACGGTTACTGATTTTGGAAATAATATTTCTGAATTAGTGAACGATCCAACCAATGCAGCCAACAAAGTAATGAAGACGACCAAGCCAAACGGTGCTGAAACATGGGCTGGTACTACCATTGGAACGCCTAGCGGTTTTGCTAGAGCATTGCCTATTACTGCAACTACTTCACAAATGAGTGTAAGAGTGTACTCTCCTGCGGCTGGTTTAAAGATTCGTTTAAAAATTGAAGATGCAGCAAACAATACCCGTTCAGTTGAAACCGATGCAACTACTACTGTAGCGAATGCATGGGAAACATTGATATTTGATTTTGCCAATCAAGCAGCAGGTACAGCAGCATTGAATGCAACCTACAGATATGATAAAGCTTCTATCTTCTTTGATTTTGGAACCGCAGGAAATGGAAAAATATTCTATTGGGATGATGTACAATACTTAACTACCAATGTGGTTACAGGTGTTTCATTGCCATTGAATTTTGAAAACACTGCCCTTACTTATACATTCACCAACTTTGATGGTGGTGGCGCAACGGTGATAGACAATCCACATAAGACTGGAATTAATACCAGCAATAAAGTGGGAAGAATGATCAAGAGTGCAGGCCAACCTTGGGGAGGTTCATTCATTGAGTTAAGCGGTCCAATCAACTTTGCTAAGAAGACGTTTAAAATGAAAGTGTATTCACCAAGAGTGGGTGCTAAAGTATTGTTGAAAGTAGAGAATTCAACCAATGGAGCATTAAACTTTGAGAAAGAAGTAACTACCACTGTTGCAAACGGATGGGAAGAACTGACTTTTGATTACAGCGCCATTAACACCGCCAATAGTTACCATAAAATCGTATTGATTTTTGAATTGGGAACTGTAGGAGATGGTACCAGCAATTTCACTTTCTATTTTGACGATATCAATCTTTTTTAATTGAATAAAACGAGTATTATGTTTAAAAATATAACTACCCTGTCTGCGTTTTTTGTTGCTGCAGTACTGTTGATTACAGGCTGTAAAAAAACAGAATACAGCTTTGGAGCAATCAAAGCCCCAACAGGATTAACCTTAAATACAGTAATTGCTGGTGTAGACGCCAGTAACCCAAATGGTAATGGTACCGGTAATGTGGCTATTAATATAGCAGCAACCAACGCCATCACCTACAATGTAGATTTTGGCGATGGCAAAACACAAGTGGTGCCAACAGGTAAAATCAATTACCGTTATACTACACCAGGTACCAACGAATTTACCATCGTGGTAAATGCCATTGGTACAGGTGGAAGCATTAGTACCATCAGTAAAAAAATTACTGTGTTTGTAGCATTTGAAATTCCTACAAATATTGTAACATCATTAACCGGAGGTACTTCAAAAACATGGGTAACCGATAAAGCAGCAGTAGGACATTTTGGTGTAGGACCTGCAACAGACTTTGCACCCATTTGGTATGCAGCAACACCTAATTCAAGAGAAGCATGTGCATACGATGATGAAATTACTTTCAGCAAAGATGCCAATAACAATATCACCATGACCATTGATAACAAAGGACAATCCTTTGCAATTGGCGCAGCCAGTGCATTCTATGGATTTAGTGGAGGTGATGCATGTTTTGCAATGAGCATTGCAGCTCCAAGAAAATTAAGTTTCATGGATGCAAGCACCGGATCAACTGCAGCTAATTCTACTAGAATTGCGTTCACTGTTCCAGGAAATGGAATTATCAATTTTGGAACTGGCGGAACCAGCTATGAAATATTAGCTATATCTGCAACTGAGTTAAGCTTACGCAATATTGGTATTGACGGAAACTCATGGTATCAAAAATTGAAAGTTAAATAGGGATGAAAAAAATATTCAGCATCATAGGTATCAGTTCTTTCTTGTTGCTTAGTTGCGGCAAGAAAGAAGCTGCGCCTAGCGCGGTAACGCCCACCAATCTTACACTCAATGCAGTAGTAAGTACCGACAACAGTGGTAATGTAGCATTTACTGCAAGCGCTACCAATGCAAGCACGTACGATTTTGATTTTGGTAATGGGGTATTTCAAACTGTTCCTACGGGGATAGTTACGTATAAATATCCAGCAGCCGGCACTTATACCGTAAACGTTATTGCAAAGAGTAGCTCGGGACAAACCGCTTCAAAAAGCACACAGATAACAGTTGCCGTGGCACAGTCCTTGATATTTTCTGATGAGTTTGATGCAAACGGCGCGCCTGATCCCTCCAAATGGGGATACGATATTGGCACTGGTTCAGGAGGTTGGGGAAATAATGAGTTACAATATTATACCAATCGCTTAGACAATGCATTTGTATCGAATGGCACGTTAAAAATCAAAGCCATCAAAGAAAATTTCAGTGGAAGTGCGTACACCAGTGCAAGAATATTGACCCAAAATAAATTCAGTTTTAAATACGGAAAAGTAGAAGTAAAAGCCAAACTTCCCGTGGGAGTTGGCACTTGGCCAGCAGTATGGATGTTGGGATCTAATATCAGTACAGTTAGTTGGCCAGCCTGCGGCGAGATAGATATTATGGAGCACAAGGGATCACAGCTGAATAAAATTTATGGCACCGTACACCATCCGGCAAGGTTCGGAGGCAATGCAGATGGCGGCACCAGAGATATTACCAATGCAACAACCGAGTTTCATATTTACACTATGGAATGGAATGCAACATCCATTAAGTTTTTAGTGGATGGAAATGTATTTCATACAGTAGCTAATACTTCAAGCTTACCCTTTAATCAAAATTTCTTTTTAATCATGAACCTAGCCATGGGTGGAACTTTTGGAGGAGCTGTTGAAAGCGGCTTCAGCAATGCCACTATGGAGATTGACTATATTAGGGTTTATCAATAGTAGTACAGTTATGAAGCAAGCAAGCACTAGCATCGGCAGGTATGTATTTATCCTGCTGGTGCTTCTTTCAGCACAAACGAGTTCAAATTTATTTGCACAAACTACCGCAAAGCCATTTAAGAAATTAGTATGGTCCGATGAATTCAATGGCAAAGGGTTACCCGATAGTACCAAATGGGGGTACGATGTAGGCCGCGGCTGTCCACAAAACTGTGGATGGGGCAATAATGAATTACAATATTATACGGCAAAAAATACCAGCAATGCCCGAGTAGAAAATGGGATGTTGGTAGTAGAAGCCCATAAAGAAAATGTATCAGATGCTAAATATTCCAGCGCAAGATTGGTTACCAAGAACAAAGGCGATTGGAAATATGGACGCATAGATGTAAAAGCCAAACTGCCCGCAGGACGCGGCATGTGGCCAGCTATTTGGATGTTGCCTACCGATTGGAAATATGGTGGTTGGCCCCATAGCGGCGAGATCGATATCATGGAGAATGTAGGATTTTGGCCCGACTCGGTATTAGGCACGGTGCATACCAATGCATACAATGGAATGAAGGGAACACAAAAAACTTTGGGAATGAATTTCAAGGATTTGTCCACTGCTTTTCACGAGTACAGTATAGAATGGGATGCAGAAGAAATACGTTTTTATGTAGATAATAAGCAGTACAATTCCTTTAAGAATTCACATAAGAATGTAGACGAATGGCCTTTTGATCAGCGCTTTCACTTACTCATTAATATTGCAGTAGGCGGAAACTGGGGCGGACAAAAGGGTGTAGACGACAGCATTTTTCCGCAGAAAATGTGGATTGATTATGTTCGGGTTTATCAATAGAATTAATAGCGAAGTTTGCCTTGACTAGGTAAATAAAACGCATGGGCAGAACGGAGGTAACGCTCCATTTCATTTTTGGTATCTCCCAATACGGTAGCACTGAAAGCATAGATATTCAACATTGATTGAATGAATGCTGGGCAGTCTTGGTGTTGGGAGATTTTATTTAGCGCCAATTGATGAGCATCTGCATACACAATGGGAATCATAATTTTAGTCAGGTTTTTAGAAGCTAGTTCAGCATTCATCATTAACCGAGCTACTGCACCATTCCCTTCAGCAAAGGGATTGATTTCGGTAAGCAGGAATAATAAGTAAATAGATTTAGCAAAGGGGTCTTGCAATAAAGCATACCAATCAAACCCTTTAATTAAGGTTCCTTCAATTAATTGCCAAGGCACTAATTCGGTAATCCCCGCAGGGTTATTGCTCTCTTTAAATTTTCCTGGATGCTTATTGGGCCTACTAGATAATAAAAACGCATGACGCTTCTGCAATAGTTGAATAAATTCCTGCGCCGATTTAGGGCAGGAGCTCATTTCTTTTTTGTTGGAAGCAAGCTGGTAGGTATGCAAGAGGTCTTCGGCATCTTCTCTACGACCCGAAATAGGGGAAGCCGTTTCAACAATATGACGGGCTTCGGATAATTCAAACTCGTTGCCATCGATGTACTGCGAAAAATAGCTTTCAAAAAAAGCAAAGTGCTGAAAAGTAGCTGTTGATAAATTTTGGTCGGGGTACTGGGGGTAATTGTTACCTGCCAAATGCCCGTATAATTCTTCCAATAATTTTACGCTCGGTAGGTGGAAGGGTTTACCCAAATAACTATTTAACCCACTGGAAGTGTTGGTTGTTGATCCAAGGGCTGCTTGTTGAACAGCCGTGATTAGCTTGATTAGTATTTTTAATTCTTTGCTTAAACCGAGCATGGGGGCTAAAACCGTTGCCTGCTCTTTTAGCCGAATAAGGGCCGATTCTGAGTGAATTTGAAGCAAATCGGACAGTTTTTGACTGATTTCGGTCGTTTTTAGCGATTTTGCCGCTTCTTCTGATTTACGAGAACTTGTGCAATTTTCTAAAAAAGCCCGGGCATCTTGAGAGCGATACAACTGCTCAAAAAAGGGCCGGTCGTCTAAAATGGGGCCCCTTCCCTTGAGCAAATGGATGGTAAGACCAGGTAATTCTACCATTTTGGTATACCCATGGGTAATAAAAATATGACCAGAAGGGGTGGGTTTGCATTCCAGCGCCGACCGATGGCTGAGTACCGCACCCGGATATAAATGCGCAATGATTCTGAACCAGTTTCTTTTTACAATGGCATGCGTATTATCCGCAAGGTTGGTCGTGTAAACACGGGGGGCAATTTTATAAGCCAGCCCCTTGCGAACCAGTTGTTGAATGCGCTTAGATTCAGCAGGATTGGCCGATCCAAAGAGGATTTCGGACAAAACAACCGGGTTAGAATTTTCCATTTAAAATTGCCTTTGCTTAAAATTGGCAATTATTTTGATAATAATTGATATTTATGGAAAATATTTTAGATTAATTATAGAAATGGGGTGAAAAAATTGGAATAGGGTTTTAGAGTGGGAATTGATCTAATTAATTCAATATCCTATGTATATTACAGTTCAGTTACTTTTCTGCACCTCCAATTTACTTGTAGTTTAAATCTTTCATATGGACCCAATGGTAATCATTATTGGAGGGGTGGTGATTTTAATTATAATTCTTGCCACCTTATTTTATGCAAAAGCCAATACTGGCAAGCAGTTAACTGTATTAGAAGAACAGTTAAAGCAAAAAGAATTCCAGTTGCAAGAGCAATTGAATGCGCGTGTTCTATTACAAACAGAGAAAGAACAGTTGTTGAGCAGGGTTTCAAAAACAGAAGCACAGTTAGAGAACAGCCAACTGGCTTTGGTGCAAGCCAAAGAAGCCAGTGATAAATTAAGCACGCAGCTAAAATTAGAGTTTGCAGAAATAGCGCATAAAGTGATGCTCAACAATAGCGAGCAAATGCGTGCGAAGAGCGAGGAAAAAATTGGCGAGCTCCTTAATCCCCTTAAAACAGAACTGGGCGAATTCAAGAAAAAAGTAGACGATGTATATGTAGCGGAAGCTAAAGACCGACATGTATTAAAAGCCGAGATAGACCGACTCATTACCATGAGCCAACAAGTAAGTCAGGAAGCCAATAATTTAACCTCGGCATTAAAAGGGAATAATAAAACGCAGGGCAATTGGGGAGAAATGCTGTTAGAAAGTATTCTAGAACACAGCGGACTCGTGAAGGGCCGCGAATTTGTAACCCAAGAATTTATTAAAGATCCCGGCGGCAATATCATTAAAGACGAGGAAGGACGTGGCTTACAGCCCGATGTAATGGTGTATTATCCCGATCAACGCACGATTATTATTGACTCTAAAGTTTCGTTGGTGCATTGGGAACAATATGTAAACAGCGAAGACGAAACAGAAAGAACCAAGGCATTGAATATGCATTTGGCATCTATTAAAAGTCATATTGATGGACTGAGCAGAAAGAACTATCCCAAATATGCGAAGGCATTGGATTATGTATTACTCTTTGTTCCCATTGAGCCAGCCTTTTTAGAAGCAGTTAAAAAAGATACCAATCTTTGGAAGTATGCCTATGATAAACATATCTTGTTGGTAAGTCCTACCAATTTATTGGCGGTATTAAAAATTATTGCCGACCTCTGGAAAGTAGAACAACAAAATCAAAACGCCATAGAGATAGCAGAGAAAGCGGGAATGATGTATGATAAGTTTGTTTTGTATTTAGAGAGCATGGAATCGGTGGGCAATGGCATTAAAAATGCACAGACTGCTTATGATAAAGCCATGGGGCAATTGAGTACAGGCCGAGGCAATTTAGTGGGTCGTGCAGAAGAGTTAAAGAAAATGGGTGCTGCGGCCCAGAAACAGATTCCGGATAAAATAATTAAAGACTAAAAAACTATAAACATTATGTCAGAATTAAATCAACTAACTCAACTGCTTTTGCAATTTAGAAATGAGAGAGATTGGGAACAGTTTCATAATCCTAAAGATTTAGCCCTTGCTATAAATGTTGAAGCAGGTGAATTATTGGAATTGTTTCTCTGGAAAAATGCTGAAGAAGCTAATAGAGAAAAAGTTAAAGAAGAGTTAGCTGATATTTTAGCTTATTCATTTTTATTGGCAGAAAAGTATGGTTTTGATATTAAAGAAATTCTGATGGAAAAAATTAAAATAAATGGAGAGAAATATCCTGTTGATAAATCAAAAGGGTCTGCAAAAAAATATAATGAGCTATGATTGTTTATCAAGCCAATAAAACTCAGTTTATTTCTGATGTTTTCTCAAATGATATTGAAAACATTGTATTGAACAATGTTAGGAGAAAGCTGAATAGAGGAGCAGGCGCAGCTGAAATAAAATCTTGGGCAAATTCGCTTGGCTTTATGGAAAGAATTATGCGTGATGATCAGATACCTTCTGATTGTGGTATCGCTATTGAATATCAGATACCTCAAACAGGTAAACGAATCGATTTTATTATTTCAGGGCAGGATCCAGATAATAAAGACTCGGTAATGTTGATTGAATTGAAGCAGTGGTCAGAAGCAAATCTCACTAATAAAGATTCAATTGTTGAAACATATGTTGGTGGAAGAATTGGTGAACATACTCATCCTTCTTATCAAGCTTGGTCATATGCTACTTTGTTACAGGGATTTAATGAAGTAGTTTATACAGAAAACATAAGTCTTCATCCATGTGCTTATTTACATAATTATGTTGAGGACAATGTGATTAAAAATGAGTTTTATGCTGATTACATTTCTAAAGCTCCCGTGTTTTTAAAAAGTGATGCTCATAAACTTTCCGAATTTATAAAGAAGCATATTCGATATGGTGATAAGTCTAATATTTTATATAGAATAGAAAATGGAAGAATACGCCCATCTAAATTATTAGCAGATAGTGTGAGCAAGATGCTTAAGGGGAATCAAGAGTTTGTGATGATTGATGATCAAAAAGTAGTTTATGAAAATGCAGTAGCATTAGCATGCAAAGCAAGTGCAAAAAAGAAGCAAGTATTGATTGTTCAGGGTGGACCAGGTACAGGGAAATCTGTAGTTGCAATTAACTTATTAGTTGCATTGACGCAAAAAGGGTTATTATCTAAATATGTTTCAAAGAACGCTGCTCCTAGGGCAGTTTATGAGTCGAAGTTAAAAGGAAATGCAACTGGTACTGAAATAAGAAATTTTTTTGGCGGTTCTGGAGCTTTCATTGATACAAAGAACAGTGAATTTGATGCATTAATTATTGATGAAGCTCATCGATTAAATAAATTCAGTGGATTGTTTGGGAATTTAGGCGAGAATCAAATAAAAGAAATTATTGACGCAACTAAGTTTGCAGTATTCTTTATTGATGAAGATCAAAGAGTAACTTTAAAAGACATTGGTCGTCAAGAAGAAATTGAAAAATGGGCATATAGGGCGGGAGCTGAAGTAACCGAAATGTCTTTGAGTTCTCAGTTTAGGTGTAATGGTTCTGATGGGTATCTTTCTTGGTTGGATAATACACTTCAAATAAAAGAGACTGCAAATAATCTTTTTGAAGAAATTGATTATGCCTTTAAAGTAGTTGATACTCCATCTGAATTAAGAAGCATTATTATTGAAAAAAACAAAGTGAATAATCGCTCTCGTATAGTAGCTGGATATTGTTGGAAATGGCCAAGTAAAAAAAATCCTAACGCTTATGATATTGAGTTTCCCGAATACGATTTTAGAATGAAGTGGAATTTAACAGAAGAGGGCAGCAAATGGATTATTAGCCCTGATTCAGTAAATCAAATAGGTTGTATACATACTTGTCAAGGTTTAGAAGTTGATTATATTGGAGTTATTATAGGAGAAGATTTAGTTGTCAGAAATGGCCAAGTAATAACAGATGCTTCAAAAAGAGCAAGTTCAGATAATTCAGTAAAAGGTTATAAGAAAATGCTTAAAGAAAATCCAACTGAAGCAACCAATGAATTAGACTTGATTATTAAAAATACGTATCGAACATTAATGACTAGGGGTATGAAAGGCTGTTATATTTATTGTGTTGATCAAGAAACTGCTGAATATTTTAAAGAACAACTTTCAATGTAAATCCAATCAAGCTCCACAATTTTTCCATGTCTTCCATTTGTTCTAAATCAGGAAATTTTAAATCATTAAGACTTTTGCCGTAACTTAATTTTAGAAAAAACTAACTCATTGTATGAAAAAGTTATATGTCTTTTTGTTTTCGCTATTTATTGCACTAATTGGAATAGCACAAACCCCAACATTAACAAAGGGTGAAACCATTTCTTATCTCGACAAAAAGTTTAAGGAATCTATTGGACATGAGTTAACCAATAATAATGGCAACATTGGCAAAATTACAACTGCGGAAGTTAGAGAGTCTGCAAAGGGAATTACTATTACTTATGAATACAATTATCGGAATAAATATACATACGAGTTTAATCCGCGATTAATAAGTTCTATTTCAGAATTTACTCATGTAGTTGGAAGCCCTTTAAACGAATTAAATATAAATCTAAGCGGCGCTGTTTGTGTACTTACAAGGTCTGTAGCGAATTCATCTGGGGGTAGAGATGTTACCACATCAAGTGTGAGCTTTGCTAAAATTATCTTTCTTAAAGCAGATAGTTCCAACTTTGGAAAAATTAGTAAAGCGCTCAATCACCTTCGAGACTTATTGAAAGCAGAGGACGACCCATTTGGTAATCCATAATCCATCCAAAACAAACCCCCATGCGCCCAACTATAAAAATGATTTTTTTATCTCTACTTCTATTATTGGGGCTGGGGAAATTACATGCTCAAACAATTGGTGCTGGCGAAGTCAGTTCTATAGAAGCTAAGGCCAAACAAATTGAACAAAATAAAATTAGAATTGCACAGTATAAACAACAGCTAATTTCTTTAGACAGTGCGTATAAGGCAAAACTACAAACCCTTAATATTGAGTTGCAGCAACTCATTAAAGAGCGTGACGCCATCATCGACGATATGAAAAAGGGTGCCAAGTGCAGCCAATGTGGAAAGTATAAATCTGAATTTGAGAAAAAAGGGGAAGACTTTGTAAAACATTTAGGAGATGTAAAAGGCTATGCTATTCCTGCAACTACTCCGGAGCTAGAAACTACTAGACAAAAATACAATGAACGAATTGCTTTAAAGCGGGTACAAATTCAGAACTATCAAAAATCTGAAAACCCCGCTCTTGCTAAACAGAAACAAATAACCGATACGGAACTGGCTAACCAAAAGTTGTGTACAGAAATTACTGCACATAGCAAAAGCTATGATACAAGGGTTTTTGAAGAAGCTAAAAGCAAAAACAATCAATGGGCGCAAAACTTGCTTACTTATGTTTCCCCTCAGTTAATTGCCGAAGATAAAGTGGCCATTTACAAAGATCACGCCCAAAAATTTCAAGATGAATACAATCATAAAACGGATTCTATTAAACAAGCTGTTAGAGAAAAAGTAGAAGAAGAGAAAAAGAATAAGTCTAGTCAGGTTTTAGCAAATGATGTTGAAATTGTTACTTTAAAAAGAGACCTTGAAAATTATTTAAGTGGCATTAACCCTAAGTTAAATACACTTAAAACTGAAAAAATAAAAGTAGACTTAATGCTTAAGAAGCCAGGCATTAAAGACAGTATTAAACAGGTATTGCAAATTCAGTTAACCGATCTCGTCAAAGAAATTATCATTATTGAAAAAGATATTTTAAATAACAAACAAATAACTAAGAACAAAGTAACCGCCTTAGAAAGCAAGAATGCAATGCTGAAAAAATTAATTTGGGACCTTACTGTTAACCTTCCCAAATTAGAAGAAGCAGAACTCAATACCATCAAGCCTTATTATACCAAAGTTATAGCAGATGCACAAAATGGGGCTTTAAAAAGTGCTGCTGATTTGGTTAATACAAAAGCTACGTACAAATCTAAAATCATTGAATTTGAAAATAGTCAACGAGCTTTTGCGCAAGTAATGGATAAGGAAGTGAATAGAATGCTAACCGCAGCTCAATCTGTTTCTTGTTCTATTTATAATGAAGTAAGAGGGAAGTCTACTGCAAATTGGAACGAACAATTGAATTGTGTTCAAAATGTTGCTTCTTCTGCTAAAGCCTCTACTTACAATGTTTTTAATGCTTATTGTTCCAAAGATTTTTCTCAAGGCTCGGGTTTATCTGCTTATAAAAGTTTTATTAATAATCTTAGTCCAGAAGACAAAGCTGTTGTTAAAAAAATCAGTAACTTAAACTGGTTTGAATCGCTCAACTAATTACTTTTTATGAAAAAACTACTCCTTGCCATTGGCCTCTTTGCATGCACGGCCATTGCAACAACCGCATCAGCACAAGACACCCTCGCTATTTATCGCAAGCTCGATTCTATTGCGGTGATTGATCAAAAAGTAATGATGCCCATGCGTGATGGCATTCGCTTGGCTACTGATATATATCGCCCCAAGGGCAATGGAAAATATCCGGTGGTGTTTTCTCGTACGCCTTACAATTTCAATACTTGGATAGATGGGAAAATGGTGAACGGTCCTTTGCAAGCGGCTTATGAAGCGGTGAGCAAAGGCTATGTGTATGTGGTGCAAAATGAAAGAGGAAGATTTTTCTCTGAAGGTGAATGGGATATTTTAGGTACGCCCATCACCGATGGATACGATGCGCTTGAGTGGATGAGTAAACAATCTTGGAGCAATGGTAAAGTGGGTTTGATTGGTTGTTCTTCTACTGCTGAATGGCAAATGGCGGTTGCTTCTCAAAATCATCCTGCTTTGGCAGCCATGGTTGCTCAAGGTTTTGGTGCAGGTGTGGGTCGTGTTGGTAAATTCATGGAGCAGGGCAACTGGTACCGTGGTGGTGCGCAACAGATGTTGTTCACTTCTTGGTTATATGGCACACAACACGATAAACTGGCGCCAAGATTACCAATCGGTATTCAGCAAAAAGATGTACAACGTTTGCAGAAGTTTTATGATATGGGTCCTGAATATCCTAGAGTAGATTGGGCACAAGGATTAAGACATTTACCTGTTCAAGACATCATCAAAAATGTGCAAGGCTCTGAAGGTGTTTATGAAAAAATGATCGTGCGTAAACCCAATGATCCCGCTTGGTTCAAGGGTGGTCTCTATCACGACAATATGCCAATGGAAGTGCCTGCTTATTGGTTCGTGAGCTGGTATGATGTGTCTTCTGCTCCCAATATTGCTTTGTTCAATCATGTGCGCAATGCGGCTAAATCTAAAATGGTGGCCGATAATCAATACCTCGTAATCGCGCCTGTATTGCATTGCTCTTATAAGCGTGCTACAGAAAATACCATCGTGGGTGAGCGCAGTGTGGGTGATGCGCGTTTGAATTATGATGAGCTTACTTGGGGTTGGTTTGATATGTTGTTAAAAGGTCAACCAAATGATTTTAAAACCACTCAACCTCGTGTTCGTTACTATACCATGGGTTCCAACAAATGGCAACAAGCAGAGAGTTTTCCTTTGCCCAATACCGAAGTAAAAAATTTCTATTTAGCTAGTGCGGGCAAAGCCAATACCCGCAATGGCGATGGAGCATTATCGATGATGCCTCCTGCAAAAGATATTCCGGATGCTTTCACTTATGATCCAATGAATCCCGTGGGTTCTTACGGTGGTAATGTTTGCTGTACCGGAAACGCTGTGCAAGGCGGCAGCTTTGATCAATCCCAAATGGAATTGCGCAATGATATCTTAGTGTACACTTCAGATGAATTAAAAGATGGGGTGGAAGTGACCGGGTTCATAGAATCTACACTCTATGTTTCTTCTACTGGTTTAGATACCGATGTAACCATTAAATTGATTGATGTTCACCCTGATGGCAAAGCCTACAATTTAGATGAAACCATTCAGCGCTTGCGTTACAGAGAGGGTTACGATAAAGAAGTGTTCATGGAAAAAGGCAAAGTGTACAAAGTAGATTTAACGCCAATGGTAACCAGCAATTATTTTGCACCTGGTCATAAAATTCGCATTGAAGTTTCTAGTAGTAACTTCCCTCGTTTCGATCGCAACTTGAATACAGGTGGTAATAATTATGATGAGTCTAAAGGAGTTGTTGTAGAGAATAAAATTCATCACTCTAAGCAATATCCTTCTGTAATTAAATTGCCTATTATTAAAAAGTAAAATTATTTTAAGGCAGATGCGGGTAGTGTAAAGCCCATGCTCTCTGCGCACCAAAATATATTCACGATATAATAACGGTCTTGGTCCTTAAACAGTTGAATACTATTGATTCCTCTGTTGGTACTAGGACCGTTTTCTGTTTCCCTTGTTTCGTATGTGCTGAATGCATGATAGACTGTGCCAAATGAAACGGTTTCGCGTTTCAACTCTTTTTCGAAGAACCCAGTTTTTATACGGGTGCTAAACATGGTGATATATTCTTCTGGAGTCATGGTTCTGTATATATAACCACCTTCAGCAACTTTGCCTGTTGGTATTAATTTGGCATCATTTCCAAATAAATATTTAAATCGTTCCCAATCGCGCGGCTCGCCCGGTGCACCGCAGATCACGTTGTACAAAGCAGCAATGATATTGTCTACGCTGCTTACGTCTTTAGCATATTTATGGTTGGCTTTTGCTGCTTTTTCAGCCGCTGTGGCGGGCATTTGCGCTGTTGCATTATTGAATCCAATACCGCTAACTAAAATCATAATAACGATTGCAATGGGGGTGGTCATTTTTTTCATGGTCTTCAATTGATGTTTAATCTAATAAAGTTTTGATCTGCTTCGTCAACTCTCGGGTGCTGAATGGTTTGGTAATATATAAGGATCCGCCCAGTGCCAATCCTTTTTTGATATCCTCTTCGCTTGATTTTGCGCTTAAGAAAACTACTTTAGTTTCGTTGAGTGCAGCGGTTGATTTAATATGTTTACAGATTTCATATCCGTCTACATCGGGCATCATAATATCGAGTATTACCAAGGCTGGCAATTCTTTTAATAGTTCCATGGCTTCCTGTCCATTGCGTGCTACCATCACCCCATAGCCACTTTTCTTCATCAGAAATTCCAATGACATTAAAATATATGGGTCATCATCTACCACCAATACTTTCTTGCTCATAAGGCAAAGTAAATACAAATTGAGCACCTTTTGTAAACCCTTTGTTCACCCATATTTTACCCCCATGTAATTCTATGATTTTTTTTGAAATAGCCAGCCCTAACCCGGTACCTTCTGGCTTTTTAAGCGTTTGGTTTTTGGCTTGAAAAAATTTATCAAAAATCAGCTCTTCCATACCTGAATCAATGCCCTTTCCATCATCTGTTATCTCTATCACGAATTCCGAATTGCCCTTCTTAATACTAATGTCAATCGTTTTTTCTGCAAACTTGATGGCATTTCCTAGTAAATTCATGAATACCTGATGAATCAAGTCTGCATCTGCTTCTATCATGGTGGGTCTTTGCGGCAAGTGGATTGTAAAGGCTAACGACTTAGATTGAATAATGCCACTTAATGTTGCAGACATATCATCTAATAATTTGCCTGCATTAATGGGGGTTGTAATCAATTTTCTTCTACCAGCTTCAAAATTTTCAAGGTTCAATACTTGGGTAATTAAATTACTCAATCGAACAGTCTCTTTAATGATGGCTTCTAAATATTGCTGTTGCTGTTCTGGTTCTAAATCTGGATTATCAAATAGTATTTCACTTAAGGCCCTAATAGAGGTGAGCGGTGTACGAAGTTCATGTGTAACCGTGTACAAGAATTCATTTTTCTGTTCGTCTATATTCATCAATTGCGTATTCATGTTTTGCAATTGCTGGGTTGCCTTGGATAATTCTAGCGATTTTTTTCTGAGCTCTTTGTTAATCTCTACCATTTGTTGATTTTCATTCAAAATGGTTAAGACTTCTTCTATACTGATATCTTCTTCTTTTGCTACGGTTTGTACCAATATTCGGGCCGAGGCAACACCTACTACACCTCCTAATATTCTTTCTGTGAATCCTACAATTCTTGCATCTGCTACTAATTTTTCTTGCAAATTTATTTTATGGCGCTTAGCATAAGCTGTCAGTAAAGTTTCTGCTCTTTCTGCTCCCACAAAGCTTTTCAATAGATTGCGGATATCCTGCATTTGTGCAGTACCCTTCCATTCTAATCCATTTTCTTGTATAGCTCCATGCTTATCAATATTGGTAAATATTTCTGCTTGGTATTGTTCTTGCGCTTCTTGTTTTGTATACAAAGAAATAAAAACATAGGCCGCTATATTCAATAACAAACTCCAAAATACCGAATTGCTAATACTGTCAAATTGATCAATGGCCAATAGCTTTTGTGCAAATAACCATTGGCTTCCTAAGAATCCGTTGTTGACCATTCCTGGTACAACTAGGGTAAAAAACCAAATCACAAATCCAATGATAATTCCGCTTATTGCACCTCGCTTATTCCCTTCCTTCCAATAAATACCTCCCATTAATGCAGGGGCAAATTGTGCCACTGCACAAAAGGATATCAATCCAATAGATACCAAGCTTTCTCCCTTTCCTAAATTTAAATAGTACAATAATGCTAGTAGCAACACTGCGCCAATGCTCAGCCTACGAATAGTTAAGATATTGCTTTGCAGAGATACCTGTTTCCAATTTTGGTTTTGTTGACTGCGCAGTAACAAGGGGATCACTAAATGATTACTTATCATGATACTCAATGCAATCGTTTCAATAATGATCATGCCAGTTGCTGCGGATAGTCCTCCGATCCAAGTGGTCATTGCCAACCAATCTTGGTTTTTCATTAAAGGAATAGAGAGTACATAATAATCTGCATTCGCCGTATTGCCTTGCAGCAATAATCCCCCCATGGCAATAGGCAATACAAAAATATTAATCAGTATCAAGTACAATGGAAATAACCAGGTAGCCATTTTCAAATGTTGTTCTTGTACATTTTCTACAATGCTTACCTGAAACTGTCTGGGTAAAAAAACAATGGCCAACATACTCAATAGAGTCATACTTGTCCATCCCGAATAACCACTACTTTCCTTTAAAGTCAATAAGTGTTTATTTTCTGATGCAGCAATGCGTGAAAAAATATCACCCATTCCATCAAATAATATATAGGTAATGTAAATGCCAATTACTAAAAATGCCAATAATTTAACCAGCGACTCAAATGCCATAACTGTCATCAATCCTGGATGTTTTTCTGCGGCGTCTACACTTCTTGCTCCATATAAAATGGTAAACACAAATAATATAACTGTAGTAAAAATTGCGATGTAAAGTGTAGATAAACTATTTGGGCTTTGTTGTTGCAATACGGCTATACTACTCGTAATGGCTTTAATTTGTAATGCTATATATGGAATTACGCCAAACACACAGAAAAGTGTTACCACCATTCCAATAGAAAAATTCTTTCCATATCGGGTGCTGATAAAATCGGCAATAGAAGTGATTCTTAAACTTTTACTAATAGTTAAAATCTTTCGCAGGACTGGCCAGAACATCACCGCCATAATAGTGGGCCCTAAATAAATAGTAATAAAATCAATCCCTGAATTGGCTGCTCTGCCTACACTTCCATAATAAGTCCATGCGGTACAATAAACGCCCATGCTTAGTGCATAGATGAATGGATGGTTGACTAAATTTCTACTCGTATTAATTGTTTTTTGTGCATAAGATGCAATGGCAAACAACAACAATAAATAGCCTACTCCACAAATGATGATCAAAGTAGTACTCATAATCTGTATTTACGATGTACAACAATGCCAGCCAACAATACAATGCTTCCCCACCAAATAAATACATACCAATACAACAAAGGAATACCCAAAATTAGAATGGGTTTATTCGCTATGGAGAGTAATGGGAAATTGAGCACCACCATCATTAAGATAGCGATCATTAATAATTTAATGGGCTGTTTCTTTTGTTGAGCTGCAATCATGCTATGAATATAAAAAAATCCCCTCATTAAATTCTATGAAGGGATTTGTAGTGCACCGGGGGGAGTACTATAAACTATCTTACTCTTTAAAATGTGCGTGCTCCGGATTATCGTCTATTAGATCGTATTCTCCTTGCAACGCATATTTTCCAAAAACCAAAAGCCCACCTACCACTATCGGTAATAAAATGAAACAGATAATAATACCAAATACCAAGTCGTCTTGTTTACCGCTGGTGAGTTTAGGAATTCCTAAAATAGTTATTCCATAATATCCTACAGCTATTCCTAAGGCAAGCCAAACAATGCCGAGTACTTTCTTAATAATATTCATAACAGTATTTTTTATAAAATGATTTAATCGTTAATTTCTTTGTCTTTTCCGTTAATGTAAATCACCCCTATTACCAAACAAACTGCTGCTACACCAATTGGATACCACAATCCTTCTAGATACCAGTCTGCTTTTCCCGAGGTCTTTGCATTGGTAGCAAGGTAAGTGGCAACAGCCGGTAATAATCCCCCAAATACTCCATTACCTATATGGTAAGGTAAGCTCATACTGGTATACCTAATCTTTGTTGGGAACATTTCTACTAAGAAGGCTGCAATTGGTCCGTATACCATCGTTACAAATAGTACTTGTATAAATACTAGCCAGATTAGTTTTTGTTTATCGCTGCCATTGATACTTAGTTTAACAGTAGTAGTGATTGCACCTGTTTCTGCATTTGTTTTTTGTATTTCTTTTCTTATTGTACTATCTGAATACACCGTTGTAACGGTATTTACATTGTTTACCATACTGTTGCTGGTACTTACTTCTACCTTGTTTGCTACATTGGTGGTTTGGTACATTTTCTCATAAATTGGTCTGTACGATACAATGGCAATTAACATACCTGCCATCATGATCCATTTGCGGCCTATTTTATCGCTCAACCATCCAAACACTAAAAAGAATGGTGTGCCTAACATCAACGCAATAAACATTAAACTATCTACTTGCTCTTTATCTACACTCATTGTTTTTTCAATAAAACTCATGGCATAGAATTGTCCGGTATACCAGATAACTCCTTGACC
Organism: Synechococcus sp. UW140; assembly: GCA_943371295.1. Lineage (GTDB taxonomy): Bacteria > Bacteroidota > Bacteroidia > Chitinophagales > Chitinophagaceae > Sediminibacterium. The sequence continues at coordinate 19,531 of CALRUG020000044.1, forward strand.
CATTACGGCACCAAACAATGCCAACAACACAAATTTGAAATTGAGTTTTTTTCCAAAGCTTTCTTTTAATGGATTGGTGGATGTTTTTCCAGATGCTTTTGCTTTTGCAAATACTGGAGACTCTTCCATATTTTTTCTTATTAAATAAGATACCAATACCATTAAAATGGAAACCCAAAATGGTACTCTCCAACCCCATGCATCAAAGTCTTCTGCAGACAATGCGGCACGTGTACCCATAATCACGAGTAAGGAAACAAATAGACCAACAGTTGCAGTGGTTTGAATCCATGCGGTCATGAATCCTCTTTGTCCATTGGGTGAATGTTCTGCTACATAAGTAGCCGCGCCTCCATACTCTCCGCCCAAAGCCAAGCCCTGCAAGAGTCTCAGCAATAGTATGAGTACCGGTGCCATAAAGCCAATGGTTTCATAAGAGGGAATACAACCAATTAAAAACGTAGCGCCTCCCATTAATAAAAGGGTAACCATGAATGTGTATTTGCGCCCAATTAAATCGCCCAATCTTCCAAAGAACAATGCCCCAAATGGTCTCACTACAAAGCCTGCAGCAAATGTGGCCAATGTGCTTAAGAACGCAGCTGTAGGGTTGTCTTGCGGAAAAAATTTTGTTGAAATAACAGTAGCCAAACTTCCGAAAATATAGAAGTCGTACCATTCAATCATGGTGCCTACTGATGATGCGCCAATGACGCTAGTGAGTGATGTTTTTTTTGTGGTGTTCATATGGTTTGTTTAGCAGGTGAGCATTATAAATATACTTGTAATTGTAGCATGAATTCGCCTAAAGCACCATCTCTAACTCTTTGGCCATTGCGCAAATAGTACAATGGTCTGGTGCTATACTGCGGAGTAATTTTTGCATGGTGTCCGTCTAAGAAAAAATTTGCACCAATATCAAAATAATTGCCTGTTTGATCTAGGTAATCAAATTTCTTATACGTGTATGCTGCAAAGGGTTGTATACGAACCTTGGTGGTCGGACTGGTTTTAGGCAATAACAATCCCGCTTGCGTGTACCAAATATCTCCAGTTCCTACAAAAAATCGGTTGTTGCCAAAACCATTGATGCTGCGCTGATTGGCCGCAACAGCGGGATCAAAGCCACTAGCAGGATTCATGATCCCTACAGTTCGGATATAGTTGGGTCCAAAATTGTATTTATAAAAAACACTGTAGGCAGTTAATGCCATGTTTTTCTTTTTATCTCCAATGGGCAAATCTGCAAAAGCATCAATGCCAAATAAATTGATATCGTGTTGTGCAATACTGCCATTGCCATTTACACTTCGTGTGCCTTTAGCTTGATGATAAAAGCCCGCACCTAAATTGAATACTTTTTTAGTGCCTACATAAGTGCCTACTCTAAAGGGCAACAAATTGGATTCTTGGTCTAAGAACTGGTAATCAAAATAACCTTGTACCGCTGCTCTTGCATCCCCATTGTTGTCTACTGCTACGCGCTCTTTAATAGCGTCTACAGTTGGTGCCACATTGGTTGCAAAGGGTTTATTTACACTTAAGCTATAGTTGAGTTTGCCCAATTTTCCTTTT
>CALRUG020000045.1:0-21080 GCA_943371295.1 Synechococcus sp. UW140
TTCTTTGATTTGACCTTGAAAGAAATTCCTAAATCTGTTCCAACGCTCGTAATCGTTCTTAACCTGATACCTTGAACTATCTTTAATAAAACCAGGATAATCTTGGTGAGACCAATCAATCAAAGAATAATAAGCACCTGCTTTAATATTTCGCTTACGTAATTCTTCAAAGAAAGGTCGTATCATATCTTGTTTAGCAGGTGTGGCTTTCACACTACTCAGATCATTCATTTTAGTATTATACATTGCAACCCCATCGTGGTGTTTGGTGGTGATTACAGCATACCTTGCTCCACTTTCTTGAATCAGGGAAGCCCATGCTGCTGGGTTATAATTTTTTAACGTAAACCCATTCAATTGTTTCATGTAATTAGCATAACTGATTTTCTTATTATGGAAACTCCATGATTCATCAATTCCGTCTACCGCGTAAATACCTGCATGAATAAAAATCCCCAACTTAGCATCTGCAAACCATTGCATTTTACCTTTAATGGAAGCTGGGTCAATTTTTTGTTGAGCATTCAAACTAAAAAATACATTCCCCAATAAAAATAATATAAACCACTTCTTACTTAATACTTGATTCATGCTAATTAATTATTCAATTTAATAAAACCACCATCAATAGGATAATCAGTTCCTGTTATAAATCCAGCTTCATCACTAGCTAGAAACAATGCCAATGCCGCAACTTCATCTGGTTTACCCATCCTGCCAATAGGTTGAGATTTTGATAACTTTTCAAACATTTCTGCCTGTTGATTTGGATAGTTTTTCTCAATAAAACCATCTACAAAAGGAGTATGTACCCGTGCCGGAGATATAGAATTACATCGGATATTTTCCTTTATATAGTCTTTGGCTACAGATAAAGTCATAGCCATTACTGCACCCTTTGCTGTTGAATATGCAAATCGATCAGATATGCCTACCCAAGCTGCAATGGATGCCATATTAATAATGGTACCTCCACCTTGTTTTCTCAATTGCGGTATGGCGGCACTGATGCAATTGTAAACGCCTTTAACATTCACCAACATAATTCGATCAAAATCAGTTTCTGAAGTTGTATCAGCTTTACCAATATGAGCAATACCTGCATTATTAACTAAAATATCTATTGCGCCAATTTTTTCAAATGTGTTCAACACTGCTGCATTGCTAGATACATCACAGGCGTGCATATGCGCAATTCCACCATTATTTACAATTTCTTCTACTGTGGTAATAGCCTGTTCATGCGACAACTCAATAATATGAACTTGCGCACCTTGTTTTGCATAAAGCAGCGCTATGGCTTTACCAATTCCGCTTCCTCCGCCAGTTATTACGGCAATTTTATTGTCTAATTTAAACATCGAATCATTTTTATTTTTATAAGCTTACTCCTCTTTTCCACGGAATAAAATCATCTTGGTTTAACAGCACTGCTTTAGGGATAATTATTCCACTAGCTGCTTTTATACAATAGTCTAAAATAGCTTCCCCCATTTCCTCAATTGTTTTTTCGCCACTAATGACAGGCCCACAGTCTATATCAATGATATCACTCATTTTTTTGGCTAACATGGAATTGGTAGCCAGTTTAATGACCGGACAAACTGGGTTTCCTGTAGGAGTGCCTAATCCAGTAGTGAATAACATTAATGTAGCTCCTGAAGCAGCTTTTCCTGTAGTCGCTTCCACATCATTGCCAGGAGTACAAACCAAACTCAATCCAGGCTTTGTTGCTAATTCCGTATAATCTAACACATCTACTACAGGCGCAGTGCCTCCTTTTTTAGCAGCCCCAGCACTTTTCATCGCATCGGTTATTAATCCATCTTTAATATTACCTGGTGAAGGATTCATATAAAATCCTGAACCTACTTTGTGTGCCAATTCATCATATGATTGCATTAATTGAATAAATTTTTGTGCAATTGTTTCGTTCACACATCTATCAATTAAGTTTTGCTCTGCCCCACATAATTCAGGAAATTCAGCGAGCAATACTTTTCCTCCTAATGCAACCAATAAATCAGCAGCATAGCCTACAGCAGGATTCGCAGACACCCCACTAAAACCGTCACTACCACCACATTTCACCCCAATTGTTAATTTACTTAAAGGTGCAGGTTGTCTTTCCTTTTTATTAATTTGAATCAATCCTTCAAAGGTTTGCTTAATCGCATTCGCTATTAATTGTTCTTCACTTTCCGAATCCTGTTGCTCAAAAACCAATAGGGGTTTATCAAATAATGGGTTTTGCGTTTTTATATCATTTAGCAATTGCGGTATTTGCAAATGTTGACAACCTAAACTTAAAATTGTTATCCCTCCCACATTAGGATGATTGGCATAAGCTGCGAGTAGAGCACTTAATGTGGCTGCATCTTGTCTGGTTCCTCCACAACCACCCTGGTGATTCAAAAATTTTATACCATCTACATTTTTAAAAATGCGATTCGTAGTGGGTGCAGGTGCAAGAGAAATCTTAACTGAATCAAAAGTATCTCCATTTTGATAGGCTGTTAATAAATCTTGCGTATAACGCAAGTATTTAGCTGATACTGCATACCCTAATTGATTATGCAACGATTCTTTAATAATATCTAAGTTTCTGTTTTCACAAAAAACGGTAGGTATGAATAACCAATAATTGGCTGTTCCTACTTGTCCATCTTTCTGGTGAAAACCATTAAATGTACTATTTACATATTTGGATACATCTGGCACTTGCCATTGATAAGAAACGCCTTTATAACTGTAGGGCTCGGCAGCATGTTTTAAATTTTCTGTTGTCATTAAACTTCCCTTCAGCACATTGGTTTGCACTTTGCCAATTAATACACCATACATGAATACTTCAGCACCTTCGTATAAGTCACTTGTATAAAATTTGTGTTTTGCTTTTATGGTATCCTGTAATTGATAAGTTTGATTATTAAAATCAACTATTAAACCTTTTTCTAAATCGGTTAATGCAACCAATACATTGTCTTTTGGATGCATGCGGATGACTTGACGTAAACTGCTCTTTCCTTGCATAATTATTTTAAAGATTCGTTTTTGATTGTTCGCATTTTTAAGGCAAATAAAAGCACAACAATAAAACATAGGAAGGGAATAAAATATCCGTTCTGTATACTGCCCGTTTTATCGGAGATGATGCCCAATACAGGCGGCAATAATGCTCCTCCTACAATAGACATAATGATTAAACTGGAAGCAGGTTTGGTCGCATTCCCCAGTCCTTTTATTCCTAATGCAAAAATGGTTGGGAACATAATCGACATGAAGAAAGCAATACCAATTAATGCATAAAGGGTAATCATGCCTTTTCCATAAATAGCAATTAAAGAAAGTATTATATTGATACCCGAATAAATGGCCAATAATTTAACTGGTTCAATATATTTCATAAAGAAGGTACCTGCAAATCGTCCAATCATAAATGCAGCTCCATAAAAAGCTGTATAGGTTGCCGCCTCTTTATCTGACAAACCAGCAGCGGTTGAAGCAAATACCAAAAAGAAACTACCCACACATACTTGAGCGCCTACATAGAAAAATTGTGCAAATACAGCCCAGGTTAATTGAGGATGTTGAAGAGCCTGCAAAAAATTGTTGTTTTCACCTGAAGCATCTTCTTTAATATCGGGCAATGGAGTAAAATAAAAAATGATTGCCATGATCATAATAACTACTCCTAATATAATGAATGGTAATTTTACACTATCCGTTTCCGATTGAATAAACGAGGTTAAAGCATCCCCAGACAATGCACTAATGGCTGCATCAGTTTTATCTGAATCAGTTAAAATAAGCCATCTGCCAACCAAGGGTGCAATAAAAGCAGCAAGACCATTAAAAGACTGCGCTAAATTTAATCGGAAAGCAGCTGTATTCGCAGGTCCTAAAACAATTGCATAGGGATTGGCAGCTGTTTCTAAAATAGCCAAACCACAAGCAATAATAAATAATGCTCCTAAAAAGAATCCGTAAGTATGGGTATTGGCAGCTGGAACAAATAAAAATGCACCTGATGCAAAAAACAATAGACCAATTATAATTCCAGCACGATACCCATATTTTTTCATAATTAATCCTGCTGGTATGGCCATTAAAAAATACGCGATAAAAACTGCTGAATCAACCATTGAAGATTGTAAGATAGTTAGCTGAAACGTTTTTCTTAAATGAGCTATAAGTATTGGATCAATATTGTGTACAAAGCCCCAAAAGAAAAACAAACTGGTAATTAAAATAAATGGAAATAACCACCCGTTTCGGGTACTTGGCTTGTTGGTATTTTTATTTGATAAACTTGGCTGCAATCCCATAGGTTTAAATATATGCATATATTCATTAAATTCATTTTATGAAATATGAAAATCCATTTATTCCGTATCAGGAAATTCCTAAATATGCACAAGTTTCATTACACCCGGTGGAGCTTTCTTATAAAAAGGTTTTGTACATCAGTTGGATGATAGCTTATACTATCCTATTCGTTATTTTGACAACTCTTTTTATTTTAATAAAACCATTACAAATAAACTGGTTAATAGCTCTTGTGGCAGCAGCCTTGCTCTTAGTTATTTCAGTCACTATCGCATCTATTGAAATTGGCTTTAAAAATAAAGCATGGGCATTAAGAGAAAAAGACATTCAATTCAAAAAAGGTTGGCTGTTTCAAACCACCTATATTATTCCATTTAACAAAGTACAACATTGTGAATTGGTGAGTGGCCCAATTGGTAGAAAATATGGGTTAGCATCTATCAAAATCAATACGGCTTCCAGTAACAATATTGATATAAGTATAAGGGGGCTTAAACAAGAAACTGCAGAACAATTGAAAGCTTTTATCATGGAAAAATTGGAAGCATATGAGCACCAATAAATTGGATTGGTCAATTCCACAAAAGTTATCCCCTGTTGCTTTAATTTTTATCCTAGTTAAAATTATTAAAGATAGTTGGCCCCTTGTTTTAATTGTTGTTGGCAGAATAATCATCAATGGACAAAATGAACCAAGTAAAAATCCTAGTGTTGGCATATTATTTGGTTTAGGAATAACATTATTAATTTTATTTATACATATTAATCAATTAATTAATTTTTTCCTTTTTCGTATTTATATAGATGGATCAGAATTAATAGTCACAGGTGGTTTACTATCAAAAACAAAAACAATAGTTCCCATTAACAGAGTCCAATCTGTTCACTTAATTGAAAATTATTTACATAAACTAACAAATACCGGTGCTATTAAGATTGAAACGGCAGGAACAGATGCAACGGAAATAGAAGTAGCAGCAATTCATAAAGAGAAAGCACTATCCCTACAAGCATTATTACAAAATGCAGTAATTGAAGCTAATCCCAATAATGACATAGAGCAATTACAAATTATGGGCATTCGCTTCCGTGATGTAATCAAATTAGCTATTTCTGAAAATCATATCAGAACATTTTTAATCATACTTGCATTTGCTTATTCAAGAGTAGAAGATGTAAAGCAATTGTTTGGATATGATCCTTCCAATATACTTGATGAACAAGTTGACCAAGTTGCTTTTTCTGTTTCTAATATTTTAACTCTTTTTACTGTTGGCTTATTTATCACGCTTTTGGTTTCATTTATTCGGGTCTTACTTCGATATCATGAGATGAACATTAAATCGAATGCAAAAGGGTTTCAAATGGAATGGGGCTTTCTACAAACCCAACAAAAAATGCTTATTCAAAACAAGGTTCAACTGATCAGTTGGAATAATAATTTTCTTAGAAAAATTTTAGGCATTCAAATTGTTCGCTTTTTTATGACAGGCGAAGACATCAATATAACCAAACAGCATATTCAACTACCCGTTATGCAATCATCATTATTGTATCAATTGGTATCACCTTATCAAACCATTTGGCCTTCTTCAAATGAAACGGCAAACAGCGTTCATCATTCTTATGGTTGGAGAAATACCCTTTTGTTTGTTTTACCCATCACAATGGCTATTTCAGTGCCCATTTATTTTTGGGATCCATGGTATATTTTATTAGCGTTGATGGTATTGTTGTATTTGAGCATATCTAATTGGGTGAAATATCGAAAGTTTAAGTATTGGCACAATGAAAGTTCAATTCAAATACAAAAAGGGATTTGGGGGGAAGAAAATATATTGCTCAATTTCAATAAGACGCAACAGGTACTAGTTAAAACAAGTCCATTTTTGCGTCGTAAGAAATTGGCCAATTTAGAATTACATACAGCGGGTGAAACAATAATACTACCTTTTATACCGCTAGAGCAAGCTCAATATATTGCTGATTGGGCTTTATTATGCATTGAATTTAATTTAGCCGAAAATGGGAAGATTGCGTTAAAGCAAATGGAATCTTAAACGTAATAAGAATATTGTCAAATAAATGGTTTTAGTGGCATAAAAATTGGTTTTCAATTAAGGAACAATTTTCTTCACCAAACCTATTTTTATGAAACGAAATGTTACTTTTTTAACCCTTACGCTTATTCTTGTTAGTTCATGCACTATTATACGACAGGGTGAAGTGGGCGTAAAAAGAAGATTAGGAAAAATTGACCCAGTTTTTGTGGAACAGGGTCCTAAAGGGTACAACTTTCTTACAACAGCCATCTTGAAAGTTCCCACTCGTTCAATGAATATTGAAGTAAAACCAGACCTCCCTTCTAAAGAAGGTTTGACCATTCGATCAGAAATTTCCATATTGTATCGGATAAAGCCCGAAGCAGCGCCAAAGATTGTTCAAAATATTGGCCTTAATTATGAGAGCGAAGTCATTCTTCCTGTTTTTCGTTCAGCATCAGCTGATATTACTTCTAAATTTTTAGCAAAAGATATGCATAGCGGCGAAAGAGCTCAAATTGAAAGTGCTATTCGCAAGCAAATGACAGATATTCTTGAGCCAAGAGGTTTTGTGATAGACAATGTATTAATGAAAAGTATTCGTTTACCAGAAGGATTAGCAAGAACCATTGAAGAAAAATTACAAGCTGAGCAAGATGCACAAAGAATGGAATTTGTTAAAGAAAGAGAAAAGCGAGACGCGGAAAGAAAAATCATTGAAGCAGAAGGTAAAAAGGAAATAGCTCGTATTCAGGCAGAAGGTGAAAAAAATGCAGCAATTATACAAGCTGAAGCAAGGAAACGAATGTTCGAAATTGAAGCTGAGGGCAAGGCAAATGCAATGACAATTGAAGCATTAGCGGTTAAAAGAGCAAATGATACCATCAACAAAACGCTTACTCCTACCATTTTAAAACTTCGACAGATAGAGGCATTCAAATCTCTATCGAACAGCAACAATAGTAAATTGGTTATTACCGATGGTAAAACTCCATTCTTAAGTTTGCCTGAAAAGTTTTAACTAAGGATTACAATGGTCGCAATACATTGGGTCTTCTGTAGTTTTACCTTTTGGATATAAGTCTTCCTTTGTAAAACCACAATGACTGCAAACGGATATATGGGCAATCGTAGATTTTGTGGGTATTCCACATAAACTACAAGTCAATCCGCCTCGAATGTCTGTAATATCAAATCCTGGCATTTTGCAATTTGGACAAGTTGATTGAACTTTTTTGACAAGTTTTTTTGCAAGTGTTTCAATTACAGACATTCGAGTTGGATTATACATTGCCCGCATGTCCGTTTCTACTTGTACCAATGAATTTTGCTTTTTTAAATCATTAAATGATTGGATTAATTTATTTTGATCTACAATGCCTTTATGTACATTACTTGTAGTGTCATTTAAACCTTTTAGAATTAGGCCATGTGTTGGGAAATTGACCATAGCAGCAAAGTCAAGTAACTCTTTTTCAGTAAGAATTTTTTTAGCATTAAAATTGGTTTCAGTACTCAATTCTCTTGAGATGATTTCTATGTTGTTTTTTAAATCAATTAAGATCAGAAATTCGTCGTCGGATTGAATGAAAAATAAACTAGGATGAGGGCCAAAAGACCCTTCACTGGCAATTCCTAAATCGCAGCCGGATAATTCCATGGCTTTTAAACATTTTTGTCTAGCAGTTGAAACAGGATCAAGTACTCTCTCGATTTCTCCAGAAAACGTTCCCCATTGATCAGAATTAAAATTTTCCGGCAAAACACATTTAACTCCCAATTCAGTTTCTAAAATAGGCGCTATTACAAGCTCTTTTTTGTGCATCGTTGCTATCACTAAGGTTCTGCCATTAAACATATGACCTCCATTATAAGTTAACATTCAATTCAATAACAAAAATCAAGAATATTGAACATATTTCTACGTCTCCAATCAATTTTAATACCTTCACAGCAGAAAATTTGAATATGTCTAGCTTTATTATAACCTGCCCTAATTGTAACCACCAGTTTGAACCTGGCGATACTATGCGTGATGAAATTGAGAAAGAGTTGCGTGGAAAAATGAAGGAATGGCAAAAGAAAAAAGAGATTGAAACTGCAGAGTTGCTGGAAACGGAAAAAAAGAAAATGCAAACTGAAATGCAAGAAGCAGTTAAAAAATCATTAGCTGCTGATTACGAAAATCAGTTGAAATTATTGCAGCAAGAAGCAGCGGATAATGCAGAAAAGCTAAAGGAGTCACGAAGAAAAGAATTGGAATTCTTACAAAAAGAACAAGCTTTAAAAACAAGGGAAGAAGAGATGCAATTGACCATACAACGTCAATTATTAGAAGAACGCTCTAAATTAAAAGAACAATTACAAAAAGAAGAAGCAGAAAAAATTAGCCTCAAAGAACAAGAATACCAACTAAGAACAAAGGAGCTTGAAAAACAAATTGAAGACCAGAAAAAACTGGTCGAAGAAATGCGCAGAAAGTCTGAGCAAGGAAGTATGCAATTACAAGGCGAAGTACAGGAGCTCATGTTAGAAGAAATGTTGCAATCGACTTTTCCTTTTGATAAAATTGAGGAAGTAGGTAAAGGGGTGCGTGGTGCAGACTGTATTCAAATTGTTCGCAATCAATTTGGGAATGAGTCTGGTAAAATCATTTACGAAAGTAAGCGCACCAAAGATTTTTCTAATGAATGGATAGAGAAATTGAAAAAAGATATGCGCAGTCATGGTGCTGATGTGGCGGTGATTGTTACCCAAACTTTCCCAAAAGATATGGAAAGATTTGGTGAAAAAGATGGAGTCTATATTTGTACATTTAACGAGGTCAAAAGTGTAGCATTATTGCTTAGGAATGCGCTACTGAAAATTGCAGACGCACGTAAAAGTCAAGAGAATAAGGGCGATAAAATGGTTATGCTTTACGATTATTTAACCGGGACTGAATTTAGTGAGCAATGGAAAGCCATTAGAGAAGGATTTATGAGCATGCGCCAAAGTATCCAAAAGGAAAGAGATACCATGGAAAGGCTTTGGAAAGCGAGAGAGAAACAGTTAGAAAAAGTTTTATTGAATGCAGCTCATATTCAAGGTTCAGTTGAAGGTATTGCTGGTGCAGATGCAGTAAATTTAAATTTATTAGAGGACGATGATACTTTATTAATTGATTAATTTCTTTGACCATATCAATCCAGAGGGGAAAGCCAATATACCTTCTAGAAGGAAACCCATGTTTCCTATTAAGGCAGACTTACGTCAATATTTAAAACGCTATGGCAGAGAGGTTTTACTTCCCTTTAGTTACCAAGATTTACAAAGGTTTACCTATACCACTCCATTAAAAGATAAAAATGGAAAAGATACGGCATGGGAGCAAGTTTCTTATGATATGCGTGAATGGGATTTCCTCCGAAAAAGCCTGGTAAAAGTATACGCCATCTTAAAAACAGAAGGGGATTTGAGTTTTGCCAATCACTTAGATGTAGCAAGAATTGATTATTGTTATTTTGGCAATAGCCAACCTTTTCGAATTCGCATTGTGAACAAGTTCAATGATAATTACGATCATTATTATATTAAAAAAGCAGATGCAAGTAGAATATATGGATTGGAATTAGAACATATCCTCTCCCCCAATCGAATCACTTATTTTACCAGTAAAGACACATTAATTGAAGAACATATTCCGGGCATACCAGGAGATTTATTTATCCGAGATTATATTGATGCAGAAAACACCAATAAAATAAGATTAGCCAAAGAGTTTGTGAAATTTAACGAACGCTGTTTTGTTCAATTATTAGGCGATATGCGTTCTTATAATTTTGTAGTGAATATTATACCCGATATAGAAGACTTTCAATATCGAATCAGGGCCATCGATTTCGATCAACAATCTTACGAAGGCCGTAAAAACCTTTATCTCCCCCAGTTTTTTAAAGACAATCAATCTTTAGTGAATATGGTATTGAAACATTTAGACAAACAGTCTATTGAACAATATCAAGCAGAGGAAAAAACAATGATGACTTTTAGATTGGTTTCTTCGAGATATCGAGTAAAGGAACTATTAGATATTATGGATGACGATGCAATTTCAACCATTGAAAAAATTACAGAACTAAGAGAGTCCTTGTTTAATCATTTTAATAATCCCCAGTATTTAAAAGCCCAAACCATGGGCCAGTTATTGAAAACGCATCTAAAATGTTCATTAAGAAAATACTTGAAGAAAATGCCTAAAACAGGCAAGCACGAATAAATTAATCATTGTTCACCCAAACCAAACTCAACTCATCAGTTAGCCGATAATGTAATTGCAAAGAAGCGAAAAAATCGTCTTTTTTGAAAAAAGCATTTAGTACACCGTTTGATTGCAAAGTAGCAGCTTCTACTTGCATACATTCACTAAAATCAATATCTCCCCTTCCCCACCATTTAAACATCGCTTCTTTAGCACTCCACAATAAAGTGAGGGTTCGATATTTTTTCTGCTCTTCCAAAGCCTCAATATTCCAGTTTTCTAATTCAGAAATATGTAAAAATTTATGCCTGATTTTGTTGACTCGGTGGGTTATCAACTCAACATCTACCCCCACTCTTTGGATAGAACTAACGATGGCTGCTGCATAATCCCCGCAATGTGAAATGGAAAAATGATAAGCTTCATTGGGTAAATAGGGTTTACGGGTATTGGCTATTTGAATTAACTCGCCAGGGAAATCTGGAAATAAAAAAGGAAGCAAAAATCGACCTGCCAAATGCTGTAATCGTTTATGGGGATGGGTTACCTGCTGTTGCAATGTCACTTTTTGGGTAAAATATGACTCTGGTTCTTCAATCTTCCAAACGGCCAATTGAGTAAAATCGTTGATATTTTGTTGATAATAGATGGGCACAAAAAGATTTTAGCGTATAGATTGCAGAATTAGCATTTTTTTGCAATTCAAAGTAAAATTAACGGGAATGATTTTAAGTGATCTACGCATTTTAGAAGAAATCGAAAAAGGGACTATTAAAATTGAACCATACGATAGAGCCGATTTAGGAAGCAATAGTTATGATGTTCACTTAGGGAAGTGGTTAGCCACCTATACCGATGAAGTATTGGATGCTAAAAAGCATAATACCATAACCTATTTTGAAATTCCTGAAGAAGGCTATGTATTGCAACCAAGCGGATTTTACTTAGGAGTTACAGAAGAGTATACCGAAACCCATGCACACGTTCCGTTCCTAGAAGGCAAATCTTCTACTGGAAGATTAGGTATTGATATACATGCAACTGCAGGAAAAGGTGATGTTGGCTTTTGCGGCAACTGGACTTTAGAGATTTCTTGTAAACAGCCAGTTCGTGTTTATAGAGGCATGCCCATAGGACAATTAATCTATTTCCCTGTTGATGGGGAGATTGGAGTAAAATACAATCAAAAAGGAAATGCGAAATACAGTGGCCAGCCCAATAAACCAATTGAGAGCATGATGTGGAAGAATAAATTTTAATTCAGCTGCCAAATACTCCCATTGAGTAGGCTTGCGAAACTTACCCATAACAAGTAAGGGATTAACAATACTGCAGCAGTCGTAGACAATTTCCTGAATTGTAGTATTGTGAGTAAAATACATACCCACATAGCAATGATTTCTACTAGTGCCCACCCTATTTGGTGCATTGAAAAGAAAATAATTGACCAACAAAAATTCAATACAAATTGAATAACGAAAATTCGTATTGCTTGAGTTCGGGCAGGGCTAGGTGGTATTTTCCAAATCATGTAAAAGCTGATACCCATTAAAAGATACAGGGTGGTCCACATGGGGCCAAATATCCAATTGGGTGGATTAAACGAAGGTTTATTTAACCCTGCATACCAAGTTGGAATTTCTGCAATAGTGAATAACCCGCCTAAAGATCCAAGGCCAACAGTGAGAATGATTGATATGATTAATTTTGGTGTATTACTTATTTGCATATTTTCTTTTTTGATAACTGATTAACCAAGCAATAACTTCATTATAACTATCTATTCCAGCCATTTGTTGGTTCATTTTTAAAAACTGGTCGTATAAATTATTACTTATAGGACTGATGCTATTTCGCCTTTTAAGAAAAAAATCTCGAATATCTTTTCGGTCTTGTTTAACCAATGAATCCATTCTAGTGCGATTGTTTTTTACTACTTGTTCAAAAGCAGTGAAATTGTCTTTCGCATACAAAAGGTACTGTTCATTGAATGAATAACTCAATAAATCTAAATACATCGAATATTGTACATAGGGATTCCTACTAGATTTTGCAGCTAAGAATCCTACAAAACTGGCTTCGCTCTCACTGGCATATCCCAACTGGTGTCCTACTTCATGGCAAATAATAAAAGGGTTTAATATGCCAGGCAAATCATTTCTCAAGTGAGCTTCTCCAGTAAAAGGGTTATAATAACCTGAGAAACCTATATAATCCGCAATTGGTTCAAACAAACTAAATTTTATTGATTGAATAGAAGTAGACAGAAAAGGGTATTGAACAGATGCATTACTATAAGCCAGCTGTGCTTCTTTAATTAATTGCTGTTTAGAAAAACTAGGTAACGCATCGTTCCCAATTATGTTTCGATAATAATTTGCCGAATCAATTAACCCATTCGTTAATTCAGTAATTTCTTTTTGGTTATAACTGGTGGGATTTAAACCTAATGTGAGTGCAATCCCCCCTTTTTTATAATTGAACCCCCAAAATAATTGGAACAGCATATAACCCATTAAACCAATTTGAACCATAAAATGTACCCCAGCCCAAAAAAAGACTAAACGTTGGTGCGATCGTAGAAAATGAATAAACCATTTCAGTAGTAAAACAATGAAATAGGTAATTAAACCAGCGTAAAGAAAATCTCCCAAGCTAAAAGGAAAGAAATTGGTACCCTTTTTTAAGAGGTTAGACCAAAGTGGATAAAATTTTTCTACATAAAGGTTTTCCACAAACCAAGTAGATTGACCAGCGATATAGGTTAAAATGGCCCCCAAAAGGAGAAAAAAGGTCTTTTTTGTCTTTTTTTCATCTATTATAAGCTGCATATTTGCATAGTTCTAAGCTAAAGTTAGGTTGGAGACCGCATTCAAACGGCTTATTTTTAGTTTACTTTGGCAAATTGGGCTGTTTTTTCTACCTTTGCAAACCCTTAAAACGTGGATATGAATCATCGGCGCGAATATGAGATCGCTTTTGTGGGTTTGAAGCCGGGTGTTCATGTATACGAATACAAGGTGGATGATAAGTTCTTTATTCCTTACGGCGAGCAAGATTTCAGTAATTGTGATGCTACTGTAAAATTGTTACTAGACAAAAAATCGGGTTTCATGCAATTGAAATTTGATATTGATGGTAGCATTCAAGCAGGTTGCGATCGATGCGGAAATACACTTCCTCTTCAATTGTGGGACGAGTTCAATATCATTGTAAAAATGGTAGATGAGCCCGAAACCTTGAATGAGCAGGAAGAAGACCCAGATGTCTATTATATCAGTAGAAACGAAAGTCATCTACAGGTAGCCAACTGGATTTATGAGTTTGTCAACTTGAGCATTCCTTTGCAAAAAACATGTTCACCAGAAGAAATGGGTGGGCCAAAATGCAACAAAGAAGTGTTAGAGAAATTAAGGAAGATGGAAGAAGAAGCAACCAAAGACAGTACCCCAACCGTATGGAAGGGATTAGAAAAGTTTAAAGATTTAGAATAAAAATTTTGTTACCATAAATTTTGAGCAATGCCAAATCCAAAACGTAGACATTCACAGCAGAGAAGTGCTAAAAGAAGAACGCACTATGTAGCACAAGAAGTTACTTTAAGCAAAGACTCCACAACAGGAGAAATACATGTACGTCATCGTGCACATGTAAGCGAAGGTAAATTGTTCTATAAAGGAAAGTTGGTTGCTGAAAAAGCACCATTGAAAGCGTAACCTTTACAGATCAGTTATACCCTTAGCTTGCTGCAATGAATATAGGACTAGACATGATGGGAGGAGATTTTGCACCGTTAGAAGCGGTGAAAGGAATTCTTCTGTACCTGTCTAGAAACAATACAGCAGTAAATTTATATTGCATAGGTGATGAATCTTTAGTACAGCCCTTGATAAAGGAGTATAAGGTTTCATCACCTAATTTGCATTTTGTACATGCTCCTGAAACCATTGGTTACCATGAGCATCCCACCAAAGCTTTAAAAGAAAAACAGCAATCATCTATTGCAATTGGATTTCACTTATTGGCTTCTGGAAAAATTGATGCATTTATAAGTGCAGGGAATACCGGTGCTATGTTGGTAGGTGCAATGTTTAGCATTAAAGCAATTGAAGGGGTTAGCAGACCAACTATAGCTACTGTGATACCTAAACTAAATGGCTCTACAGGCGTATTATTAGATGTTGGATTGAACGCAGATTGTAAGCCTGAACTCCTGAATCAATTTGCCATACTAGGTAGTCTATATGCAGAACATATACTTGGTATTGCCAATCCTTCTGTTGGCTTAGTGAATGTAGGTGAAGAGGAAGGAAAAGGAAATATTTTAGCACAAGCCACCTACCCTCTTCTAAAAGAAAACAAACAAATCAGATTCATCGGTAATATAGAAGGAAGAGATTTCTTCAATGACAAAGCCAACGTAATGGTTTGCGATGGCTTCACTGGGAATATAGTCCTAAAAATGGCTGAATCATTTTATGATTTAGCAAAAGAAAGAGGGCTAGGCAATGATGAATATTTAAGCCGCTTCCATTATGAAAATTATGGAGGAACTCCAGTATTAGGAGTTGCTAAACCAGTGATTATAGGACACGGTATCAGTTCCGCAAAAGCTTTTTTAAATATGGTTGTTTTAGCTGAAAAAATGATCTCCAGCAATATTTGCACTAAGATGGCTGATTCTTTTCAGGCATCTTCATAGACCAGTTTTACATTTCTCTTTATAACTCAATTAACATGTACCGCAAGATTTGTCTTTTTTTATTAAAATCGAGCGGATGGAAATTGGATTCCCATTTACCCAAAGACATTAAGAAATGCATTGTAATTGCTGCACCTCATACCAGTAATTGGGATTTTTGGTATATGATTTTAGCATTTGGCGTATATGGTTTAAAAATTCGTTTCACGGTAAAAAAGGAATGGATGCGTTTCCCATTTAGTTTAATCATGAAACCATTAGGCGGAATAGCGATAGATCGTACTCCGAGAAAAGATGGCAATAGACCAAGTTTTGTAGAAGCTATGACGCAGTTGTTTAATGATCATCAAGAGCTTATTATTGTCATTACGCCTGAGGGTACTAGAAGCAAACGTACAGAATGGAAAACAGGTTTTTTTCATGTAGCAACCAATTCAAATGTTCCCATTTTATTGGGTTATGTAGATTATGGCAAAAAAATTGCTGGCATAGGAAAAACAATAGTGCCCACTACTTATGCGGCATCAATGAAAGAAATAATGGACTTTTATAGTACCATTACACCCAAACATCCACACTTATTTTCTGTAGACACGAACTATTAGGTCAAAACAATACCTTTGTACAAACAAGCGTTCGTTTTTATGTGGAAGAAAAATGTCTTAGAAACAATTGGCAACACTCCTCTTATACAATTAAATAAAGTATCGAAAGGTATACCTGGAACTATTTTAGCTAAAGTCGATTACTTTAACCCAGGTAATTCTATTAAAGATCGAATGGCTTTGAAAATGGTAGAAGTTGCTGAACAAGAAGGCAAATTAAAGCCAGGTGGAACCATCATTGAAGGAACCAGTGGAAATACAGGAATGGGCTTAGCTTTAGCAGCATGTGTGAAAGGATACAAATGCATTTTCGTTACAACCGATAAGCAATCTAAAGAGAAAGCAGATATTTTAAAAGCAGTAGGTGCTGAAGTAATTGTTTGTCCTACCAATGTTTTGCCTGAAGATCCACGCAGCTATTACAGTGTTGCAAAAAGATTGGGAAAGGAAATTCCCAACTCAATGTACATGAACCAATACGATAACTTGGCTAATCGTCAAGCGCATTATGAAAGTACAGGTCCTGAAATTTGGGAACAAACAGAAGGTAAAATCACGCATTTAGTATGTACTGCTGGCACAGGTGGTACTATTACAGGTACTGCTATGTATTTGAAAGAAAAAAATCCCAATATTCAAATATGGGCTATTGATGTATATGGTTCACTCTTAACCAATTATTACAAGACGGGTGAAATAGATATGAAATTTGTTCATCCTTATATTAGTGAAGGGTTCGGTGAAGATTTCTTGCCTCAGAACTACGATATGAGTGTAATAGATCATTTTGAACAAGTGACCGATAAGGATGGTGCTGTAATGGCTCGTAGAATTGCAAAAGAAGAAGGCTTGTTCTGTGGATATAGTGCGGGGTCATGCTTACAAGGATTAATTCAACTAAAAGACAAATTACCCAACGATGCTTTGGTAGTATGTATATTTCATGACCACGGTAGTAGGTATGTTGGGAAAATATACAATGACCAGTGGATGATGGAAAGAGGTTTCTTAGATGTAAAATCATTTAAAGATATTGTGAATGGTAGACACGCGAAAAGATTGGTGTCTATTGCTCCGGATAATACCGTTGCTGAAACGGTGGAGTTAATGAAGAAGTATGATATTGAACATATTCCTGTAATGCAAGATGGTCAACCCATTGGATCAGTAAGTGAAAATGGTTTATTCCAAAAGGTATTTAGTAACCCTGAAATTAAAAATGCAACCGTGAGTAGTGTAATTGAATCTGCTTATCCTGTAGTTGATTTTGATACACCGGTTGAAAGATTAGGCAGTTTAATTACCAAAGAAATGGGAGCAGTATTGGCTAAAGACGAAAAAGGAGACTACCATATTGTAACCAAGTATGATGTTATTCAAAGCCTTGCTAAATAGCGGATCATGATATCGATGCGACATGTGGTTTTCATGAATGTTGCGGAAGAACTGAGTTTTTCAAAAGCTAGTCAGTTATTATTTATTTCTCAACCAGCAATCAGTAAGCATATTCAATTGCTAGAAGAGCAATATCAAACTAAATTGTTTGAACGAAAAGGCTTGTATATCGAATTAACTGCAGCAGGTAAATTATTGTATGAAAGATTACAAGAAGTAAAAGAAATTGAACATAAAACAGAGTTTGATATTTCTGTTTTACACGACGCCATTCAAGCGAAAGGCAATCTAAAGTTAGGGGCTAGCACCACCGTTGCATTGTATATTTTACCCAAAGTATTGTCTACTTTCCATCAACAATACCAGCAAATAGATATAAGTCTACTAAATAGAAATTCGGAGTCGGTAAAAGAAGCCTTGTTGGCAAAACAAATTAACTTAGGTATAATTGAAGAGAACAGCAAAGTCAATCAAATTCAGTACACCCCATTTATTACCGATAAAGTGGTAGCAGTTTGCAGCAGCAAAAGTAAACTCTTGAAGAAAAAAAACTATTCCATTCAAGAATTAACGCAGCTACCTATTGCTTTAAGAGAAGTGGGTAGTGGAACATTGGCTGTATTAAAAAGAGCATTAGCAAAGCATAAAATTAATTTTGCCCAATTGAATGTAAAAGTGAGATTAGGGGGAACGGAAGCGCTTAAAAATTTTTTATTAGAATCTGATTCTTTGGGGTTTCTTCCCAAAATATCTATTGCAAAAGAATTAAAAGCGGGAGAATTAAAAGAAGTCTTTATTGATGGTTTAGCATTACAAAGACAATTCTATTTCATAGAACGAAAGGGAGAAACCAGTGATTTAAACAAAGGATTTATTAAAATGGCAAAATCTATATATAACTTATAGTTATTGACTATAACTATATAATCATTTGATGTTATTGACTGCTGGATAAATTTGCAGTATGAAAAACCAGCAGTTCAATACTGGGTCGCTTATCACCCATCTTGTTTGTAGTAAATGCAATGCCCATTTTAATCATCAAACTATCCAAACGTTCTCAACTTGTTGCAATGTTCCTTTGTCTGCATCATACAACCTAAGCAATCAAACAATCAATGCAATCAACGCAACCGATTATTCCATGTGGCGATACCAATTTGTATTGCCAGTATTAGACAAGAATAATATAGTATCGTTAAATGAAGGCTTCACTCCTATTAGCCAATTAAAAAAACTGTCCAATCATTTAAGCATTCACTCCTTGTATTTAAAAGATGAAGCAGTGAATCCTACTGGTTCATTTAAAGCGAGAGGATTAAGCATGGGCGTATCAAAAGCAAAAGAATTGGGCATTACTAAAATGGTAATTCCAACAGCGGGAAATGCCGGTGGAGCCATGAGCGCCTATTGTGCAAAGGCTGGCATTGAAGCAACCGTAATCATGCCAAAACATACTGCTGAAACCTTAAAAGAGGAATGTAGATTGTATGGAGCGAATTTGATTCAGATAGATGGATTGATTGATGCATGTGGTAAAAAAGCCAGAGAGCTTGCTGCTTTAACTGGTGCTTTTGATATGTCTACTATGAAAGAACCCTATCGTTTAGAAGGGAAGAAAACATTGGGTTATGAAATTGCAGAACAGTTTAATTGGGAGCTGCCTGATATTATTGTTTACCCAGCAGGAGGAGGAACGGGGTTAATTGGTATTTGGAAAGCATTTAAAGAATTAATTTCCATGAATGCCCTAAAGGGGTCATTACCTAAAATGGTATTGGTACAATCAATTGAGTGTAGCCCCATGGTCCATTTATTTAATGAAGGAAAATTACCAGAAACATATGCTCCCAAATCATCTGCTGCTTTAGGTTTAGCTGTACCTTATCCTTTTGCCACTGCCATGATGTTAGAAGTGCTCAAAGAAAGTAATGGCATCGCTTTAACGGTTACTGAAAAAGAAATGGAAGATGCGGTTGAAGCAATTGCGAAAATAGAAGGTGTACTACTAAGTCCGGAAGGAGCTGCCACTTATAAAGCAACAAAAAAACTATTGGAAACTGGATGGGCTAAATCATCTGATAAAATACTATTAGTGAATACTGGTTCTTGGTACAAGTACCGTTAATTTTTTGGGAACTTAAACATTACCTTTACTCGGCATTTAATCATTCAATAATGCCTGATCCTACTTTAAGAATTGTTTCGCTTGTACCCAGTATTACTGAGCTTTTATACAGTTTAGGTTTATCCGATCAAGTGGTGGGAATTACCAAATTTTGTGTACATCCAAATGAATGGTTTGTAACAAAAACAAGAATTGGCGGCACTAAAAATATTCATATTGAAAAAATCAAATCATTAGCTCCTACCCTAGTTATTGCCAATAAAGAAGAAAATGTAAAAGAACAAGTGAATGCACTGGAAATGTTTACACAAGTGCATGTAACGGACGTGTCTACTTATGAAGACGCTTTAAATATGATTGAAGAAATTGGATTACTTACTTATACTCAGGAAAAAGCAAAAAAATTAGTCTTAACCATCAAAGACCGTTTCGCTGAATTAAGTAAACTATCTCCTACTCTACAGCTTCAATCCATCCCTTGCACTTATCTGATTTGGCAAGACCCGTATATGACCATTGGTGGCGAGACATATATAAATGATTTACTGACAAAGATTGGTTTTTCAAATGTCTTTGCTATGTCGAAAAGGTATCCTACCATTAGCTTATCTGAAATTGAAAAGTCTAATACCGAAGTCATTTTTTTATCGAGTGAACCTTACCCTTTCAAGCAAATGCATATTGATCAACTACAAGCATATTTCCCTAATAAATTAATCCTATTAGTAGATGGGGAAATGTTCAGTTGGTATGGAAGCAGATTATTAGAAGCACCTGTTTATTTTAAATCCTTAATTCAAAAGGTATCGGAAGCCTAATAATTGGCTATGGAATTTTCTCCGGTTTTTTGTATCTTAGCCATATGAAAAAATACAGCTCAGGCGTTTTGTTTGGAGACGAATTAGAAGCATTATACAACGATGCAAAAGACAATCAATTTGCTCTTCCTGCCGTGAATACCATCGGTACCAACACCATTAATGCAACTTTAGAAACCGCCGCTAAAGTAAACTCTCCTGTGATTATTCAGTTTTCGAACGGAGGGGCTCAGTTTGTTGCGGGAAAAGGGATGCCCAATGATGCCCTACAAGGAAATATTTCTGGTGGCGTTTCTGGTGCATTACATATTCACAATGTAGCCAAATACTATGGCGTACCTGTTGTATTGCATACCGACCATGCCGCAAAAAAATGGTTGCCTTGGGTTAGTGGTTTAATTGATGCAGGCGAACAATACTTTAAAGAAAAAGGTCGTCCCTTATTCAGTTCACATATGTTGGATCTTTCTGAAGAGCCAATTGAAGAAAATATTGCTACTTCGGTTGAATTTTATAAGCGCATGGCTCCATTGGGCATGAGCATTGAAATTGAATTAGGCGTTACCGGTGGTGAAGAAGATGGCGTAGACAATAGCGATGTTGAAAACGACAAATTATATACCCAACCTCAACACGTTGCTTATTCTTACACAGAATTAAGTAAAGTAGGCAAAATGTTTACTGTTGCTGCCGCTTTTGGTAATGTACACGGGGTTTATAAACCTGGAAATGTTGAATTAAGACCAGAAATATTGAAAAATAGCCAAGATTATATTCAGGCAGAATTAAAAACAGGCCCTAAACCGGTTTACTTTGTATTC
>CALRUG020000046.1:0-21035 GCA_943371295.1 Synechococcus sp. UW140
ACGGTTACTTGGTCATCAGTTTGATCACGGTATTCCATCCCCAAATCATAATACTTTATATCTAATTCTAGGTAAGGTAAGATCAACTTGTCTTTAATGAATTTCCAGATAATTCTAGTCATTTCATCACCATCCAATTCAACTACTGGATTTGCAACTTTAATTTTTTGGGCCATAGTATGTTTTATTTTGTTGAATATAGGGTGCAAATATATTACATTATTGGGGAACCTCCTTCTCAGAAACATTCACAATTAATACAGGAATCGTCAATTGATGTCTTACATCTTCTATCGTTTCACCAAACACATAGTCTTTTAGTCCACTATGACGGTGCGCCCCCATAATCAACATTTCAGCATTGGTTTCTTTTACAATTCTTACAATCTCTTTAACTCGATGGGTATACCCCAGCACTGCAGTAGCCTTATACCCCTTTTGAATCAATTGACTTACATAACTATTCAATCGCTCTGTATCTTTTCTGGTTTCTGCATCATCGCTTGAATAATTAGAATACCTGGCAGAAACACTTTCAACAATATGAATCAATTGGTATTCCACTTCAGTGTTTCCTTGTGCTAAAGCATGGGCTATTAGTTTTTCATCTGCTTTTGTGAAATCCAATGCTACTGCAATTTTTTGGACCTTATTGATTTCTAAGTTTTCTAATAATACCGCTTCCCCGTAAAGCATATCCGCGGCTTGCTTCTTTTTCTTGTTTGCCAACGGATAGAAAGTCATGGTTAGAAAAAGCCAAATGAATAAAAGGATTACGATAATAATGGCAGCTTTAGCCAACCAACTTATATCGGTATGAAACAATGCCAATGTTTCATCCGCAACTAAATTGACATTTAAGAAAACAAGAATGATGGCAACCAGCCACGATAAAATTTTGGTTTTAGTTCCAATGGCAAAGTCTCCCATTGTTGCTTTGTCGCTTACGAAATGGATAAGCGGTATCACAGCAAAACCCAATTGAAGGCTCAAAATAACCTGACTAAAAATCAATAAATCATCCACTTTGTCATCCCCATAAATGACGATTACTAATACAGCTGGAACAATAGCAATTAAACGAGTTAGCAACCTTCTTAACCATGGGTTGATTCTTAAATGCAAATACCCTTCCATTACTATTTGACCAGCCATAGTACCGGTAATGGTAGAGCTTTGACCAGCAGCAATTAAAGCAACGGCAAATAAAATGGGGGCTAAAGCAGATCCCAATAAAGGTTCCAACAAATGGTGCGCTTCCTCAATTTTTGCTACTTCGGTATTTCCTGATTTATAAAAAACAGTAGCAGCTAAAACCAATATGGCAGTATTCACTAAAAATGCAGCATTTAGCGCAATTGTACTATCAATCAAATTGTATTTGATGGCTTTTTTAATCCCCTTTTTATCAGGACTAATTTTTCTTGTTTGAACCAATGCGGAATGCAAATACAAATTATGAGGCATCACTGTAGCACCGATAATTCCCACAGCAATATACAATGCCCCATTGTCTAATAAACCTGGTACCAACCCTCCTACTACATCACCCATTGCTGGCTGAGCAATTAAAATTTGTACTAAAAAAGACATCCCTATAATTGCAACGAGCGCAATGATGAAAGCTTCTAATTTTCGAATACCCCAGCGCTGTAAAAAAAGAAATAAAAATGTATCTAATACGGTTATTACCGTCCCCCATAGAATGGGTAAACCTGTTAATAAATGAATTCCAATGGCCATCCCCAACACTTCCGCTAAATCACAAGCTGCTATCGCCAATTCAGCCAAAATATATAAACAAAAATTGACTAGAGGTGGATAGGTTTCTCGGTTTGCTTGAGCAAGATCTCTTCTTCTTACAATTCCTAAACGGGCACTTAAACTTTGTAAAAGTAAAGCCATTAAATTGCTCATTAATAATACCCAAATCAGCTGATAACCAAACTTTGCACCACCTTGTAAATCGGTTGCCCAGTTACCAGGATCCATATATCCAACGCTAACTAGATAAGCAGGGCCAATATATGCTAGTATTCTTTTCCAGCCTTTTCTAGGCAAAGTCGTATCAACGGTTTCGTGAACCTCACTTAACGATTGCTCCACATTACTAACTCGCATAGTTTAATTTTTTAACGTATAAATGCTGTGCCAGTTTAGCACTTAAATTAACCAATAATTTATTGTTGATTTTAACATCAAGGGATTCATCAAAAGGGAAAAATTGCTCTACTGTAATTTTTGAACCAATTTCAATATGCTTATGACTTAATAAAGACAGCATATCCGAAGATTGATTTCCAACAGAACAAACTTCCCCAGGAATATGTAATGGGAATTTTGTTAGATTAATTTGAAAAACAATAGGCATTTTACCGGTGGCATCTGGTATAGGATCACCATGAGGATCAAATTGAGGATTACCCAAAAAATGGTCTAAATGATCAATTAACTGAGTACTTTGAATATGTTCTAATTGTTCTGCAACTTCATGTACTTCATCCCATTTAAATTGAAGTGTATTTACCAAAAAAGTCTCCCAAAGTCGATGCTTTCTGATTATACTAAGTGCCGTTTTCTTGCCTTCATTATTTAATTTAAATCCCTTATACTTCTCATAAACCAATAATTTTTTCAACTTCAGTTTTTTGAGCATATCGGTAACTGAAGCTGCTGAAGTGGCTAATGTAGTTGCAACTGAATTAGTGCTTACCAACCCTTCATTTGATTGAAGAAGATAAATTGTTTTTATATAATTTTCTTCGGCAGCAGTAAAAGGCATGATTAAAAATATTTTTAGACAAATCTAAAATATTAAATTAGGATTTACAAACAATTATATACTCAACACACAAAAGCCTTATTTTTATAAAAATATGTATTGAATGAAATTTGCTAATCAATTAGTAACCATATTATTATCGCTGTTTATATGGGGAGGATGCAAATCAGATCCTATTGATTTATCAGGTAAAACAACCGTAAAAGAAAAGGATTTTTTGGGTGCATTCAAACCAATAACGTTGCCATATAGTGTAGCTGATACTAATATAGATGCAAAAGCAGATACTTTGGTTATTGGCAAAGAAGTCTTTTTACAGTTTTATCCAGATAGTGCTTTTACTAATATCATGGGTAAAACAAAAATTTATACCATTCACCCAGTTGGATTAATTGATAAAGAGAAAGAAAAGTATTTATTATTCATCATTAAGGAGAATAAAAAGAAAAAAAGATTGGTAGTATTGGTTGCCAATGAAAAAAATCAGTTTCTTGCCAGCAAAGAATTATTGAACAATTTTGAAGGATCAGAATATCATCGTTCATTGTCTA
Source organism: Synechococcus sp. UW140 (assembly GCA_943371295.1). Lineage (GTDB taxonomy): Bacteria > Bacteroidota > Bacteroidia > Chitinophagales > Chitinophagaceae > Sediminibacterium. The sequence continues at coordinate 3,334 of CALRUG020000046.1, forward strand.
TCAATAAAGAACCCACATTCTTAATCAGTAGAGAAAAAATGGGAAAAGCCAATGAGATGTTGTTTTCTCGAGCTGGTTGGGTGTACAACGATGCAGGATTTTTTATGGTTGTAATCAATGATTCAAATGAAGACCCAGCTAAAACAGCTGTCATTAATCCGCTAGACACGCTACCAAAGTTGAATAAGTTTAGTGGTGATTATATTAAAGACAAAAACAATTATGTTTCTATAAGAGATGGTAAAGACCAAAACAATTATTTGTTCTTTATCTTATTCGAGAAAAGTGGTGGAGCATGCAAAGGTGAATTAAAAGGTGAATTTAAATTGATCAAACCAGCAGAGGGATTGTATTCAAAAAATGGGGATCCATGTTTAATTGATTTTATTTTCAACAGCAATCAATTAAAAATTAAAGAGCAAGGAAGCTGTGGTAATCATAGAGGCATCAAATGTTTTTTTGATGATCGCTATACTAAAAAACGAGAACCAAGAAAAAAGAAAGTGAATAAGCGTTAGTTAGTTTTGCCCCATATTATTCACATACCATTGTGTACATTATACATTATCATTTTTTAGGCTTATATTGCCTTACCAATTATTAACCAAACAAGTAGAAATGAATTTTAGAAGTTATCAGGTTCCCTATCAAATTAATGAGCAATACGCTAAAAAAGCTGCGTATTTCTCTATGGAATTCGCCATACATCAACCCTTAAAAATATACAGCGGAGGTCTTGGATACCTTGCTGGCTCTCATTTACGCAGTGCTTATGAACTCCGTCAAAACATGATTGGAGTAGGTATCTTATGGAAATACGGATACTATGATCAAGCTAGAAATCAAGATCAAACTTTGCAAGTAACTTTCATGGAAAAAATTTATAGTTTCCTAGAAGATACAGGCATAAAATTTCAAATATTAATTCACGAACATCCAGTTTGGGTTAAAGCATTCTATTTAAATCCTGAGACATTTAATAGTGCTCCCCTATTTTTATTGAGTACAGATTTACCAGAAAACGATTATGTATCTCAAACCATTACCCATCGTTTATATGATGCGAATGTTGCAACTAAAGTGGCCCAATTTATTTTATTGGGTGTGGGTGGAGCAAAGCTGATAGATGAGTTAGGCTTTAATCCAGACGTTTATCACCTCAACGAAGCACATGGCATTTCTTCAGCATTTTATTTGTTGAACAAATTTAAAAGTGCACAGAAAGTAAAAGAACATTTAGTATTCACTACACATACTCCAGAAGAAGCAGGTAACGAGAAACACGATATTTATTTGTGTCATAAAATGAGTTATTTCTGCGGATTAAGTATTGATGAAGTAAGAAAACTTACTGGAATTACAGACGATCAATTTAATCACTCATTAGCTGCATTAAGGTTTGCTAGAAAAGCCAACGGTGTTTCTGCATTACATGGTGAAGTGAGTAGAGAAATGTGGAAGAATTATGAAGGCATTTGCCCGATCACTTCTATCACGAATGCACAGAACTGGCGTTATTGGGCAGATAAACAAATGTACCGTGCCATGGAAGATGGCAACGATGAAGTGTACGACGATCGTAAAAAGTTTTTGAAAAAACGTGCGTTTGAAATTGTGGCAGATCAAACAGGAAAAGTGTTTGACCCCAATGTATTAACCATCGTATGGGCAAGACGTTTTGCTGGTTACAAGCGTGCAGATATGCTTACTTATGACATGGAGCGTTTTGAGAAAATGTTGAGTAATACCAAACATCCCGTTCAAATTATTTGGGCAGGGAAACCTTATCCGGTAGATTATCCAGCAATTTCACAATTCAACAACTTGGTACATTTAAGTAAGAATTACAAAAATGTAGCGGTAGTTATTGGATACGAATTGGCATTAAGTAAGCGACTGAAGCAAGCTTCTGATATTTGGTTAAACAATCCACGTGTACCAAGAGAAGCTTCTGGAACCAGTGGTATGACTGCTGCAATGAATGGAGCGGTTAACTTTTCAACAGATGATGGTTGGATACCAGAATTTGTAAATCATGGAAACAATGGATTTGTAGTGCCTAAGGCTGATTATGCCAATATGACTACACACGATCAGGATGAATATGATTTGAATAAAGCATATGAAATCTTAGAACAACAAATCATTCCATTGTATTATGAAGACCATGACACTTGGAGACAAATTATGAAGAACGGAATGAGAGATGTACGTTTCCAGTTCGATAGTAATAGAATGGCCCATGAGTACTATGAAATCATGTACAAATAAGCTATAAACGACTAAATTGAATACCCTCCCCAACAAGGAGGGTATTTTTTTAACCTTTCCTACTTAGTTTTGTTAGAATAGTATGAAGAACAAACTCATCATCGCCATTACAGGTGCCAGTGGATCTATCTACGCGAAAGGAATATTGGATAAATTGGTACAATACCCAACACAATATGAAGCGGTAGGCATTGTGATGAGCAAAAACGCCAAAGACGTTTGGGAAACAGAGTTGGGCAACCAATCATACACTGATTATCCTTTCTCCTTTTATGAAAAGCATGATTTCTACGCTCCTTTTGCATCGGGTTCGGCCCAATACAATACCATGATTGTAATCCCTTGCAGTATGGGAACCATGGGAAGAATAGCAGCAGGAATAAGTGATGATTTACTTACCAGAGCAGCGGATGTAATTTTAAAGGAAAGAAGGAAACTAATATTGGTTGCCAGAGAAACCCCTTATAATTTGATTCATATCAAAAATATGGAAACCATTACATTGGCTGGTGGAATCATATGCCCTGCAACACCTTCCTTTTACAGTAAGCCTACCACTATTGAAGAAGTAGCCGCAACAGTGGTAGATAGGGTGCTAGATTTAGCAGGTATTGATGTAAAAAGCTATCGTTGGGGCAAATAAAAATCCCGATAACATTTGTTACCGGGACTTGTATAAATTTTCTGATAAATTAAGATTCTGCTTTAGCTTCTTCCTCTTCTATTCTAGATTTAAAATTGAATTCCAATAAACTGGTTTCCTTATTTAAATCTGCAATTAATACATCTCCTTGCTTAATAGACATTTTCATGATTTCTTCTGCCAAAGGATCTTCCAGGTATTTCTGAATGGCTCTATGTAGCGGTCTAGCTCCAAACTGTACATCGTATCCCTTCTCTGCTATAAAGTCTTTTGCTTCAGCTGTTAACTCTAATTCAAATCCAAGATTCAATAAGCGTTTAGAAACACCCTTCATTAGGATATCAATAATATTGAAGATATTCTCTTTAGTAAGTGAATTGAATACGACAACATCATCAATTCTATTTAAGAACTCTGGAGAGAATGTTTTCTTTAAGGCCTTCTCAATAACGGCTTTATTGTTTTCTTCCGCATTCTGCATTCTAGTAGCGGTAGCAAAACCAACACCGTCACCAAATTCTTTCAATTGGCGAACTCCAATATTAGAGGTCATGATGATCATGGTATTTTTGAAATCAACTTTGCGCCCCAATCCATCTGTTAACTGACCATCGTCTAACACTTGTAACAAGATGTTGTAGATATCTGGATGCGCTTTTTCGATTTCATCTAACAGAATAACGGAGTATGGTTTTCTTCTAACTTTTTCTGTAAGCTGACCACCTTCCTCATACCCAACATAACCTGGAGGTGCACCAATCAATCTACTTACTGTAAATTTTTCCATGTATTCACTCATATCAATTCTAATTAAAGAATCTTCTGAGTCGAACATATAACGTGCTAAGGAACGAGCTAATTCTGTTTTACCCACACCGGTAGGCCCTAGGAAAATAAAAGTACCAATAGGCTTTTTAGGGTCTTTTAATCCCACCCTATTTCTTTGGATAGCGCGCACCACTTTTTGAATGGCTTCGTCTTGACCAATTACCATACCCTTCATGTCTTCGCTCATTCTGCGAAGTTTCTCTGTTTCGGCCTGTACCATACGCTTAACAGGAATGCCTGTCATCATACTGATTACTTCCGCTATATTTTCTTCTGTAATTGGATAACGCTTATTCTTACTCTCCTCTTCCCACTGAATTTTGGCTTTTTCTAATTCTTCGCCCAGTCTTTTTTCTGTATCTCTTAAAGAAGCTGCTTCCTCAAAACGTTGGCTCTTCACCACTTTGTTTTTTTCGTTCTTAACTTCTTCAATTTTTTTCTCTAATTCAACAATGGTTTCTGGAACATTGATATTTTTCAAGTGAACCCTAGCACCTACTTCATCCATTACATCAATGGCTTTGTCGGGAAGTAATCGATCGGTCATATAACGATCACTTAATTTAACACAAGCATCAATTGCATCATCCCCATAATGTACATTATGAAAATCTTCGTATTTAGACTTGATATTATTTAAAATTAAAATGGTTTCATCTACACTAGGCGGTTCAATCAATACTTTTTGAAAACGACGATCCAATGCACCATCTTTTTCAATGTACATACGATACTCATCTAAAGTAGATGCACCAATGCATTGCAATTCTCCTCTAGCTAAAGCAGGTTTGAAAATATTAGACGCATCCAAAGAGCCACTTGCTCCACCAGCCCCAACAATGGTATGTATTTCATCAATAAATAGAATAACATCTCTGTTCTTTTCTAATTCATTCATGATGGCTTTCATCCTTTCTTCAAACTGACCTCTGTATTTAGTACCTGCTACTAAAGCAGCTAAATCTAATGAGATCACTCTTTTATCGAAGAGTACTCTACTTACTTTACGTTGAACTATTCTAAGTGCCAACCCTTCTACAATCGCGGTTTTACCCACTCCTGGTTCACCAATTAATATGGGATTATTTTTCTTTCTCCTACTTAAAATTTGACTTACTCTTTCAATTTCAGCTTCTCTTCCTACAATAGGATCGAGTGTACCTGCTTCGGCTAGTTTGGTAATATCTCTTCCAAAATTATCCAAAACAGGTGTTTTGCTTTTTGCAGTTCCTGGTGCTTGTTTACTAGGTCTTGATTGCTGAAAGCCTGATCCTTTCTTCTCTTCATCAAAATCGTCGTCATTATCTTCAGGGAATTCACTTCTTGGAGGAGGATTAGATGTTCCTACCATACCTAGTTCATTTCGAAATAAATCATAGTCTATATCGAACTGATTCAATATTTGGGTAGCAATATTCTCCTTGTTCTTGAGTATACTCAACATCAAATGTTCCGTTTCTACTAAAGGACTTTTTAAAGCTTTTGCCTCTAAAACAGTTACCCTAATTACTTTTTCAGCTTGCTTAGTAAGTGGCAAACTGTTGATATTGGCAATGTTTTTACCTGTTTTATCTTTAACGGCTAATTCAACTTCTTTCCTGAGTTCGTATAGGTCTATATTCAGCTGTTTAAGTACTTTAATAGCTGTATTATCCCCATCTCTAATTAAACCAAGCAATAGGTGCTCAGTCCCAATAAAGTCGTTCCCTAACCTTAACGCTTCTTCCCTACTAAAGGAAATGATCTCTTTTACCTGAGCTGAAAAATTATTATCCATATCTTATTTGGATTTATACAATTATAACGAATATTTTTGAGTGAAGTTGTGCGGTAATTGTACACAGTATGTTAATATACCTTCTATATGCTAAATGTCAAAATTGATACCAAGGAAAAATTCACGGTTCTAACGTTGGAAACCGCCGATATATCTGCAAATATGTCAGCAAGTTTGACCAATGAATGCAATTTGGTGCTAAATTCTCCACAAAAAAACCTGGTTTTGAATCTTGAAAATGTTCAATCCATGGATCCGGAAGTAGTGGATGCATTAACTGAGTCTCAACAGAATTTTTATGAAAATAGTGCTTCATTTGTCATTTGTGGAATTAAGGAACAATTGGAAGGCTACTTAGAAAAAATGGAGGTTTTGGAAATGTGGAATATTACCCCTACTGAGTCTGAAGCATGGGACATCGTTCAAATGGAAGAAATTGAAAGAGAATTATTAGATGGAGATGATATCAATTTTGAAAACCATCCTGAAGAGCCTGCCTAAAATAAAATAGAGTGTAAAGTAGAGAATAATGATGGAACAAAATTGGTATGCAATTTTAGGAATAACTACTTCTGCAACTGAATCTGAAATTAAAAGGGCATTTAGAAAACTAGCGCATATTTATCACCCCGATAAAAATAGCAACCCTGTTTATTTTGAACAGTTTAAGCAAATAAAAAAGGCATACGAAATCTTAGGAAATAGAGAATCAAAAAGATTATACGATAAGAGTATACAACTGGAAGGCAGATCAAATAGTTCAGAACCAGAAATAAAAAATATTCAAGATCTAATAAGGTATTTTCATTTGTTTGAAAGAGAAATGCAACAAAGCGATTTTCGATTCATCAATTATGATCGAATCAAATGGAAGCTCAACTATCCGATTTTTTTACCCCTTATTAAAGAATTCATACAATTGGGGAATAAGCTTGAGCAACAAAAATTATTCAAGCAAGTAAAATATATATTAAGCTTTTTGCCCTACCATGAATTAAAAGCATATCAGCAAAAAATAGAAGATTGCTTCTCAGATGAACAAGACATTATTAGCTTCTACCAATTGATGAAAGAGAAAGCAATTGATGCAAAATGGGATCAACTCAAAATCCCTTTAGTGGCCATTCTAAGCGCCTTATTGTGTTTGGGAATCTATTTACTCACTAAATAAAAAATCCCAGCTGCAATGCAACTGGGATCAATATAAATTGAGTATTCAGTTTTAGTTATTTGCAACCAAAGTTGAAGAGACGGTATTGGTTGGAGCCCAAGGAGATGGTGTTACAGAACCTCGAACTACAATGGTATAAATTTTACCCGCAACTGCAGTCATTGGTTGTGTTCTTACAACAGCACCTGTGCTTGCATTTCTTATTTGTATGCTATAGGATGTTCCTATTAATGTAGCATCTAATGCAATAAAACTAGTTGATCCTTTGAATGAAATTGCAGCCGGATACAAGGCCGTCGTAGCTGTTCCATTAAATGCATTAATAGCGGGTGCATCATCACTTGCATGAATGATTCTTAAATGAGCTTTCCCAGGTGCAGGGGCAGTTAAATTATCTTGGATCCAAACGAGCTCTGCATTCTGAATTTTATTAACCGCCAATAAGGTATATCTGGCTGGCTGATCTCTTAAATCACTTACATTATAACTGTTAGCAGAAAAAACAGTTTGTTGACCCGCAATCGTAACACGAATTGCTTTGTTTCCAGGTGTAGTACTATTGTAAATAGTATTTGACCCAAATGCAATAGGCAAAATATTCTGTTTTAAATCTCCCACATAAAAATCTAATCCAGCAACAACATCAGGAGCAGCATTAATAAACATATATTGGGCATATCCTGGGTTTGCAGGATCCTTTGCACAACTGGTAAAAAGTAATACCGAAAATAAACCAGCTATGAATAACATATTTTTTTTCATAAATATCATTTGTAGGTGTCAATTAATAAGTGGCCATTACTGTTATGCCTCTAGACATAGTTCCAGAAGTTGATTGATACCTTCCTCTGAAAACCACATTATAAACTCTCTTTTGATTAAAAGTAAATCCATTTACAATGGCTAACGGTGCTGTTGTGCCAGTTGCTCTTACTTCCAATGTATCCGTTAAACCAGAAATATGTGGAATATAATTGGAAGATGCTAATGGAGCAATATTGGAAGCTATATTCGCTTGTTTCCTTCTAGAAAAAAGATCCACATTAGGGACAGCTGTGGAACTATATATGATATTTACAAATTTTACACTTGCTGTGGTATCAGAGGGCACAGTAAACACATCATTTTGAATCCATGCTTTAACAGCAGTACTAGTATCATAAGTGTAGACAGAATAAAATTTGCCTGCATCAAATGTTGCAGAGATGCTTACAGGAGTTTGCATTGGAACTACTGCACTATCATACACACGAATGGTTCTTGCACCTGGTAAAATAGTTGCAAAAGCAGTAACGGTAGATGCTCCTGGAAAAATACCACCCATTGCTAAAGGGGTACCGTTTAGTAATGCACCATCAAGGGTTGCAAAATTTCTAGCAGCTCCTACACTACCAGAAACAATTCGGATAAAAGCTTTATTTTCTGTGCCTACAGATTCAGATGCTCTACCATCAAAATCCTTTGTACAAGCAGTAAATAAACCAATCACTGCTATTATATAAAAGAGTTTCATTTTCATATTTTTCATTTTAATCGTAGTAATTAAGGTTTAGAGAACCATTGTTCAAGCGTGTGGTAATCCAAAGCAATTGCACCAATTCTAGTTAATTCGCTTACATTATATAAGTATTCAGAATTATAACGTGGTCTTGCCCTTTGCACCAATTTACCATTGTTATTTGCAAATAAATTAATTCCAGTAGGAACTACTAAATCAGCATAAACAGGTGTAGTTTGCCCAGCTTCAACATCCGTGTAATGAAACCTTCTCATATCAGTCCAAGTTTCTTGGATGCCGTATCCATATAATGCAATGTATTTTTGCAACATGATATGCGATAAGGTTAAATCATTGGCAGCTGGAACTACAGTTGGATTGGCCAAATATGCATCCCTAACAGCATCTGTAATTACTCTTGAAGAAGGCACTGCTGATCCATAATTGTTCATTAATAAATCGAAGCTTAATCTTATTCCATCAATATACGCAGCTCTTGCTGCAGCTTTTTGACCTTTTCGATATTGCGCTTCAGCTATCATAAATTTGATTTCACTTGCGGTAATGATAGGGAAAGGAGAACCGTTTTTAAAGATATATCTACAATCTGCATCTGAAGTAGGTGCCGCAGTAGAGGCGAATGCACTGCCCCAGAAATTAGCAGGCTGGTCGTTAGCTACTAATCCACTTGTGCCACCGTTTGGACGAATACCTCTATAATTACCATTTGGATTTTCCCTTATGATATAAGCTGCTCTTGGATCAACTGCGCCTAAAAATCTACTATTAGCACCTGTCATTAAATTGGCAATGAATTCTGTTTGTCTCATTGTACCTACATTACCTCTTACAGGGCCAAAGAAATTAGAAGTTCCTGTGATGCCCGTATTTGCAAAACGCATGGTTGCATTATCGTCGTTGACATTCATTGCAAGGTTTGCATAGAAAATTACAGAATCAGCATTATAAGAGGCTTTGTTGCTTAAGTGGTGAAATGAACGAGCCATTACTGCATAAACAAATTTTTTCCATTTGTTTACATCACCATTGTAAAAATAAGCATCACCCTTTGCTAAGTTAGCAGGGCTAGCACTATCGCCTGTATTATTTAAATTGACGATGGCTCTTCTGCATATTTGTCTTACTGTATCATAAACCAAAGATTGCTCATCGTATTTAAATACCAATTGGTCTGCTCTGAATGCCTCGCGAACAATAATATCACCGTACATTTCAGCGGTAGTTAACCAACTCCAAGCAGAAATGGCCTGACCTACCCCAACATAATCCCATTTCTTTTCTACCGCAGCCCATTCCATCATGCGTTTGAGGTTCTGCCCCATACCATAATAATGCATGGCCCAAATAGACCCCATTAAATCACTGGCCCCTGTAGCTCCTCCCATTTGATCAAAAGCATTACCAGTAGTATTGGTAGCCCAAAATTGCACATAACGCCCAACTTGCATACCATCATTTTGAAGACCATAGGCAGAACCAGCAGCAGCTGAGCTTCCCCCCATATTACTGATAATACCAGGTAATAAAGTTTCAACAGGTACTCGAACACCAGCATTTGGATTGGGATATGCTTCGTCGAGTTTCTTCTGGCAAGAAGTAATAAGTAAACCTGCAAAAGCAAAGCTTACCAATGTTTTAATATGTATATATGATTTTTTCATGTTAGCTATTTTTTCAAGTTAAAAACCTACTCTTACACCAAAGTTTACACCTATAGGGGTTGCTAAGGTTCCATAATCAAAACCAAATGCACCTACGCCTCTTGTTGCAGCAGTGTTTCCACTTACTTGTGGATCAGCACCCATATAATTGGTAATTAAGAACAAATCGTTTCCTGTGATAAAAATGCTGGCAGATTTAACTCCATTTAAGTTTCTCAATGCACGATCAGTTAAAGAATAACTTAAAGTGATATCACGCATTCTTAACCAATTCACATTTTTCTGAATAAATGCTTCTTCGGGCATGGATGATGCAGTATAATAAGCATCGTTGTATGCTGGAATAACTGAAATGGTATTTCTAGTTGGAGTGGCAGTATTTGCAAATCCATCATTTAATACTCCATCAATTACTCTAGGTGTAAAACGATCAATGGTTCTATTGCTTCTACCAATACTGGTTAAGAACATTTCATTAGCATTAAATATATCTCCGCCAATTTTTAAATCCCATAAGAAACTTAAGCGCCAGTTTTTGTAACGCAAAGAGTTTTGAATTCCTAAAGTAAACGCAGGGTTTCTATCTCCTCTTAATTTAAATAAACCATCGGTTAAAGGAAGACCGTTCGAAGGATTGATTAAAATTTGGCCTGCATTATTTCTTGCATAACCCCAAGAAGCAATACCTGTAGTTGGACTACCTAAACCTAATACACTGGCGCGGGCATTACCATATAACCAGGTATCAGAAATATAAAATTCTGATACGTTTGCAGGGAATCCTACTACAGCATTCCACATTTTATTAAAGTTCAAACGAGTATTCCAACCAAAGTCTTTTTTCTGAACTACTTGATAATCGATGGCAATTTCTACTCCTTCGTTTCTAGTACTAGCAGCATTCTGTGTATTTAATACAAACCCAGTACCATAACTCAAACGCATATTCTCAATGATTTGCCCCTTGGTTAAGGTATTGTAATAAGTTGCATCAATGCTTAGTCTATTTTTCAAAAACTTAAACTCTGTTCCCAACTCAAACGTGCTTTGACGTTCTGGTTGTAAGTCTGGATTATTATTGGTGAATCCATAAGAAAACGCAGGGCCATTGGCACTACCAAAATTGTTTACGAATACAGACTGTGTTGAATAAGCTGAATTTAAACGAGCTGTATTCGCCATAGAACCTCTCAGTTTCCAATAATTGAATACTCCACTCTTCTTTAATCCAGGCAAGATATCGGTCATGATGGCACTTAAACTTAAGCCCGGATAGTTATAGTTTCTATTGGCTGCTGGTAAAGTTGATGCAGATTCAAAACGGTGTGAGTAATTGAAGAAAATTAAATTCTTGTAGCTCAAAGCCAATTCACCAAAAAAGGCAATTTGTCTAATCACTTTTAAGTTAGGCTCTCCAAAATTATTACGCAATAAACGAACTCTGGTGTTCGGAGCGGTATTGTTCGTATCAGTTCTGTTAGGGTCAGCCACGTTGTTACCACTTACAGCGAATACTTCTGTTCTATAATCTTGCCACATGGTACCAGCCATTGCACGTACACTAAAGTCTCCAAAAGTTTGTTTAGCTGTTGCGTTGATGGTATGGTTGTATCCTTTATAGGTATTCCAATAATTATCCTGCGAACCTCTTAAAGCAGTAGATACAAAGAAGGACTGTGGGTGAAAATTTTGGTAACCAATGGTTTTATAGGTATCGTATCCAAAACGGCCTGTAATACTTAACCATTTGGTAGGATTAATATTAATACCTAAGGAAGAAAACAAACGATCTGTTTGGTCACGACCTCTATTGTTCTCTACGTTCCATAAAGGGTTATCAACCTCACTATTGGCATTAGCAGAAAACAAGGGCAATTTATTACCTCCATCATCTTCGGATTTACTAACATCAATCGTATTGGGATATTGCATCAAACCTAATAAATAACCACCAGCAGAACGCAACACTTTAGCCGTATTGGTTCTGGTATATGCAACCGCTGGAGTGATCTCTAACCATTTACCAATTTTGGTTGTATTTCTTAAACTTAAATTGATTTTCTCTTGATCATTGTTTGGAACTACCCCTTCTTGTTTTACATAAGAAGCAGAAAAACGGAAAATGGATTTATTAATACCAAAATCTACTCCAAGGTTATGTGTTTGAGATTTACCATTTCTGAAAAATGCGCCTATATTATCATATAATCTAGTTCCACTAGGATAAGCTGGTCCAAAATAACGGAAGATATTGCTGGGCAAGTTATTGGTACCATTAGAATAAGCATCAAAAGTTGGAGGAAAGCGATTTAGTACTTGAATTCTAAACGCATTGTCGTATTGAACTGCTAATTTACTTGTCTTAGCTTTTCTAGTAGTAATCACGATTGCACCAGAGCTAGCTTGGCTACCATACAATGCAGTAGCTTCAGGTCCTTTCAAAACAGTTACGTTTTCAATATCATTGGGGTTTAAGTCAGAAACCCTATTGCTGTAATCACTACCTCTATTTGGACGATCAGATGCAAGCCCCACGCTTCTACCACCATCAGAAGTTTCATCAAAGGAAGAGTTATCCATAATAACCCCATCCACTACAAAAAGCGGTTGGTTACTCAAAGACAGCGAGTTAAATCCACGAAGTACAATTTGAGAAGAAGCGCCAACGGTTCCAGAAGTTGGATTCACCGTTAAGCCTGCCACTCTACCTTGCAAACTGTTTACGAAATTGTCGCGCTGGGTTTCTTGAATTTCGGCTCCTTTTACTTGTTGGGTTGAATAACCCAATTCGCGAGGCTTTCTTTTCTGGTCCATTGCTACTACCACTACATCTTCTAATTCAGAAGATTCCGCTCTAAGGCGAACAATTATTTTTTGATCATCTTTTACTGAAACCCGCTGAGATTCAAATCCCAAGGAAGTAATCAATAAGGTTTGACCCTTCGATGCTTTAATTGTAAAATTACCCTTAGCATCAGTTTTGGTTGCAACGGTTTTGCCTACTACACGAATAGAAACCGACTCCAAAGCAGAGCCTTTTTCTAAATCAGATACATTACCTGTAACGGTAATATCCTGTGCAGAGACTTTCATAACAAGGAAGAAAAGCAAGAAAGCAATCCTCCAGGCATAAGCGAGTTTTCTCATAACTACAGTGTTTGGTTCATTGACAAAAATTAATCGCAAAAAGCTGCAAAAAATTTTAGCATTTCGTTAATCAAATTATTGATGGTATAAATATATGGTTAATCATCTGTTAAATCCATAAAATTCACAGCAAAATAATGCACATTTTTTTGCGGGTATTAATGCAGATATATTCAAATAGATTATAATATGCTCAGGCCTTGCTTTGCATAAGGTGTTAATCTATCATCCGACGGATCTAATTCAGTAATTAAGATATCCACTTGATCGAGCGAACATACCTGTAACCGTTGGGTAGAATTGAGTTTTTCAGAAATGGCTAATGAAACTGTTTTTTGAGCGCATGCAATCATTGCTTTCTTCACTTCAATGATTTCCCATTCTAAATCGGTGATGCCAAAATTCAAATCAATACTATTGGTTCCTAACAAACAAAGGTCGGCTTTGATTTGCCCCAATCTTTGCACCACTTCTGCTCCTACTGCCATCTGCGCACTTTTCAACAACTTGTTTCCCAAAAAAATGACTTCTGCATTGGGATGTTCTAAAAGCTCCAAAGCAATGGGAACATTGGTTGTTACAAAAGTAGCATTGAGGTCTGGGGGGAGCATATTCACCAACTCACGCATAGTGGTTCCACCAGATATGACCACCAGCATGCCATCTTTTATTAAATCGATGGCTTTATGGGCTATGATTTTTTTCTCAGGCAAAGAATAAACCTGTTTGCTTTCTATGGTAAAATGGAAAGACTTAGCTAAAGCGCCCCCATGTACTTTAATCAGTTTACCCTCTTCGGCTAATTCTTGCAGGTCTCTGCGCACCGTGTCTTCTGAAACATCCAATTGTACACATAAATCAGATGATAATACTTTATTATGGATATTGATTTGCTGTATAATGTAAGCCTGTCGTTCTTTTTTAAGCATCTTTAAAATTAATACGTTCCCGCATAATCACGCAAATAATTTTTATTTTAGCCTTTAAGACGCTGCTTACCTAATTTTGGTGTCCATTTATGATATCTCCCAACACGATACAACAAATTACCAGTAGAATTGACATCATTGATGTGGTAGGTGAATTTGTGAAGTTGAAGAAAAGAGGAACCAATTATTTAGGCCTCTGCCCTTTTCATGGTGAAAAATCACCCTCATTTACTGTTTCCCCAGCTAAGGAAATTTATAAATGTTTTGGCTGTGGCAAAAGCGGCAACACCATCACTTTTTTGATGGAGCACGAAAAGTACAGTTATGTAGAAGCGCTCAAATGGTTAGCCACTCGATATAATATTGAAGTTGAAGAAACACAGCAATCACCTGAACAATTGCAGCAAGTGCAAATGGCCGAGAGTTTGCATGCCATCAATTCATTTGCACAGAAGTTTTTTGCAGAACAATTGTTCGATTCTGAGGAAGGAAATCTAATTGCCCTATCCTATTTAAAGGAAAGAGGCTTTAGAGAAGAAGTGTTGCGGAAATTTCAAGTCGGTTATAATCCCGAAGGAAAAGATGCATTAACCAAAACATTGGTTGCCAATCAATTTAATAAAGAACTATTACCTAAAACGGGATTGGTTGCTTTAAGAAACGAAGAATTGGTAGACAATTATAGAGGTAGAATTATCTTTCCTATACATAATAACACAGGTAAAATTATTGGCTTTGGGGCAAGGGTAATTGGGAAGGCAGACCGTGCACCTAAATACATCAATACGCCAGAGAATGAAGTATATAGTAAGAGTAAGATTTTATATGGATCTTATTTTGCAAGACAAGCCATTGATAAAGCAGATGAATGTTTATTAGTAGAGGGATATACTGATGTGGTGAGCTTGCACCAAGCAGGTATAGAGAATGTGGTGGCAAGTGGTGGTACTTCATTAACCATTGATCAATTAAGGCTAGTAAAAAAGTATACGAATAATCTAACGATTATTTATGATGGAGATAGTGCTGGAATAAAAGCCGCACTGCGTGGATTAGACCTGGCTATTGAAGAAGGCCTCAACGTTAGACTGGTATTGATTCCCGACGGAGAAGACCCTGATAGTTACGTAAACAAAGTAGGCGCAACCGCATTCAATGAATTTATAGCACAATCAAAGAAAGACTTTATACTCTTTCAATTAGAAGTGTTGTTGAAAGAAGCGGGCAATGATGTTAATAAGAAAAGTAGCATCGTAAATCAAATTGCAGAAACGCTTAGTAAAATTAGTAAAGCTGAAGATTTTACCCGTCAGCAAGATTATATAAAACAATGTGCTTCTTTGTTGCGAATTGATGAAGCTGGGTTCACCAATTTAGTAAATAAGTTTAAGCGGGATAAAATTTCAAAAGAAGAGAAGAAATTACCCTTTGATGAAGCCCAATTTATTCAACAAGATTCTTTTCAAACTGATCAGTCTTTTGATGAAGGACAATTATTGTTGCAGCAAGATGATCAAGTAGAAAAGAACGTAATTCGAGTATTATTTGAATATGGTTTAAAAAACTATAATGAAGAGCAAACCATTGCTGCGTATATATTTGAGCAATTAGAAAATTATCCTTTAGAGAATCCTGACTACGAAAAATTAATTGAGTTATACAAAGATTGGTACAATAAAGGATTAGAGCCAACAACAAAGTCGATGTTGTATCACGAAGACGAACAAGTGCGCCAACTATTGATTAATATTTCGATGTTCCCCTTCGAATTAAGTAATCGCTGGGATGAAATATTGCCCAATATGAATATTGTAAATAAAGATATTTCTGTTGTAGATACTGAAATGAGTTTGAATTATTTTAAACTCAGAAAGATCAAAAAAATGTTCGAGCAAAACCAGCGCGATATGGAGTTTGCTCCATTTGAAGAGCAAATGAAACTGATTCAATTGCACAAGCAATTAAAAGAATTTGAGATTGCCATTACCAAACAGTTAGGAACTGTAATTCTTAGATAACAGCGCAAGGCATATTACTTAACGCAAAAGCCCCGAGTAAATTGATTCACTCAGGGCTTTTAATTTATTATAAACGCTTATTTTACTTCTTCAAACTGTGCGTCTTCAACAGTGTCAGACTTAGGCTGTTCAGCACCACCCGCATCAGGGCCTGGTTGACCACCGGCAGCTTGTTGCGCTTTGTAGATGTCTTCGCTGGCTGCAGTCCAGGCAGCATTCATTTCTTCCATTGCAGCATCAACCGCAGGAATATCTTGATTTTTATGCGCTTCTTTTAACTTAGTTAAAGCTGTTTCAATTGCACCTTTTTTATCTGCAGGAATCTTGTCTCCAAATTCTTTGAATTGCTTCTCTGTTTGGAAGATTAAGCTATCCGCTTGGTTCAATTTTTCTACACGAGCTCTAGCTTCGTTATCAGCAGCTTCGTTGGCCTTAGCTTCCGCTTTCATTTTCTCTACTTCTTCTTTGCTTAAACCACTACCTGCTTCAATTCTGATTTTTTGCTCTTTACCTGTTCCTTTGTCTTTCGCACTAACGTTTAATAAACCGTTCGCATCAATATCAAAAGTCACTTCAATTTGAGGTACGCCTCTTGGAGCTGGAGGAATTCCATCCAAGTTAAACATACCTAAGCTCTTATTTTGATTCGCCATTGGGCGCTCCCCTTGCAATACATGAATTTGTACACCAGGTTGGTTATCGCTTGCTGTTGAATATACTTCTGTTTTCTTAGTAGGTATAGTTGTGTTTGAAGCAATCATGGTAGTCATTACGCCACCCATTGTTTCAATACCTAAGCTTAAAGGAGTAACGTCTAATAACAATACATCTTTTACTTCACCGGTTAAAACCGCACCTTGAATAGCAGCACCTAAAGCAACTACTTCATCAGGGTTTACACTTCTATTTGGTTTTTTACCAAAGAAGGTTTCAACAATTTCTTGCACTTTAGGAATACGAGTAGAACCACCAACTAAAATCACTTCATCAATTTCAGATTTGCTGTAACCCGCATCTTTTAATGCAGCTTCACAAGGCTTTAAACAGCGAGCAAATAAATTATCAGATAAAGCTTCAAACTTTGCTCTGGTTAATTTTAAAACCAAGTGCTTAGGAACACCGTCAACTGCAGTGATATATGGTAGATTAATTTCAGTTTCAGAAGAAGAGCTTAACTCTACTTTTGCTTTTTCAGAAGCTTCTTTCAAACGCTGTAAAGCCATTGGGTCTTTACGTAAATCAATTGCTTCTTGAGATTTAAACTCATCAGCTAACCAATCCATGATTACTTTATCGAAGTCGTCTCCTCCTAAGTGTGTATCACCGTTGGTAGATTTTACTTCAAATACCCCATCTCCTAATTCAAGGATTGAAATATCGAAAGTACCACCACCTAAGTCGAACACGGCAATCTTTTGATCAGCATGTTTTTTATCTAAACCGTAGGCTAATGCAGCAGCAGTAGGTTCGTTCACAATTCTTCTAACATTCAAGCCAGCAATTTCACCAGCTTCTTTAGTAGCCTGACGTTGTGCATCATTAAAATAAGCTGGAACAGTAATCACCGCTTCGCTTACTTCATGGCCTAGATAGTCTTCAGCAGTTTTTTTCATTTTCTGCAAAATCATCGCAGAAATTTCTTGTGGAGTGTACATACGGTCTTCAATTTGTACTCTCACAGTATTGTTATCGCCTTTGGCAACTTGATAGCTCCAATGGCTAATTTCTTCGGTTACTT
>CALRUG020000047.1:0-21016 GCA_943371295.1 Synechococcus sp. UW140
TTTCCAAAAACGACTATATCAATAGTGTCTTTAGGATATTTGGTGGTAATTAATTCGCATAAAGCCATTGCCACTTTTTTAGCTGGGGTAATTCGATCCTCCCCATATAATATCATGGAATGAGAAATATCAATCATTAACACAGTAGAAGTTTGGGTTTTAAAATCGGCTTCACGAATTTGCAAATCGTCTTCGTGCATAGAGAATGCTTCTACCCCCCTATTAATTTGCGCGTTTCTGATACTCTCCGTAAAATCAATCTGCTCTAACATATCGCCAAACTGAAAAGGTCTGGTGTCTGAATTCACTTCATCACCTTGTCCTGGTTTAAATGTTTGATGACTGCCCTTACCTGCTTTCTTCAGTTTCCCAAAAATTTCTTCTAAACTTTTCTTTCGGATTGTTTGCTCAGATTTGCCCGTAATACTAAAATCTCCGTTGGCAGGGTCTTCTTTTAAGTATCCGTTTTGCTTGAGATCTTCAATAAAATCTCCCATACCATAATCCTTATCAGTAAAATGATATTGCTTGTCTAATTCATTCATCCAACTCAACGATTCAGCAGCATCACCGCTCGTATAAGTAAGCAGTTGCATAAATATATCGAGCAGCTGTTCAAACTTAGATTTGCCAGCATTATCAGGATTAAAGGAAAAAAATTGGTGCCCAATCATATATTTTATAACAGCAACAAGCTGATTAAGTTCAAAAAAAAATCGTCCCGAAAACTCGGGACGATTGAATGTACAATTTTAAAACTATTTACTGGTATCTCTCGGCGCCATTAATTTCCCTGGAATTTGAATGGCCGGATTATAGACTGTTTTCATTCTTTCCAATCCTTCCATATATCCTTCAGCAATTCGCTTTTCATCTTCCATTAATTCGGCTTTTTTACCTGATAATGAATTATAATATTTGATTTGTTGTTGAAGATCTTTGCTTACCGATTTAGATACTTTTTCAATTAAGGCTTTATCCTCTGCCATATAACATGCTTCTAAGAACATCAATGTATTTCGATTATGCATATTTCCACGGCTTACCATACCATAAGGAAAATTTTCCTCATCCATGAGTTGATCTACTTTCTGTAATGCTTTTCTAGCATCTTCTTTTCTTCCTTTAGAAGCCAAGTCAATCGCTAATTCAGTATAAGCAGTTCTGATACTGTTCAAGTGTCTTCTATTCTCTTCATCAAAATACACTCCTTTCACGTTTGCATTTCCAGCGGTAAATACATTCATGGCCTTGGTCATCATCCAATCCGTATTTACTTTAGAATTTTGAACTGGCACCAATCTATGGCTCAATCCGTCTCTACGTAAGTATTCATCAAATCCTAAATCTACTTGAGGGTTGGTGAAATAGATAGGGCGATTCCATTTGTTAGCAGCAATGATATTTAATACAGCCATATCATTCTTCATCATAGAACTCTTTGGCAATTCAAATCGTAATTCTGCCACCACGCTATCGTTGGCATTTACTGTTTTGTTAGACAATACTTGTGCTTTATCTACTGGTACAGAGAACTTTCTAACTGGGAAAGTGCTCAATGCTTCCCCATTCCCCCTATCTTCCATATTGATTGGATCATCGCTACCTACATAGTTCTTCATTAAGTCGTACAAGTCATAGTAGCGATCCTCAGGAATATTTGGCTTTGGACGATACAAAGCATAATCCCTTTTACCACCCTCTATTTGTTCTGCAGACCAAATCACATCAATGGGTGCACTCTGATTTACTTTGTACCTCATTTCATTAATGTACCAATCAATCCCCAATAAGCTGTAATTAATAACACGAATATCGGGTCTAATTCCTTCTACTTCTTGTGCATACCATAATGGATAGGTATCGTTGTCTCCAAAAGTAAATAAGATGGCATTTGGAGCGCAGCTTTCTAAATAATCACGAGCTAAATCTCTAGCCAATACTTTCTTACTTCTATCATGGTCATCCCATTCTTGTTGAGCCATTAATGTTGGAACCGCTAACAAACAAATAATCGTTGCTAAGGTAGCTGCCATTGCAGGTTTCATTCTTTTTTCTAAGAAAGCGATGACTGCCATCACTCCCAATCCAATCCAAACGGCAAATGCATAGAAACTTCCAACATAAGCATAATCACGTTCACGAGGTTGGTTACCGGCTTGGTTCAAGTACAATACAATGGCAAAACCGGTAAAGAAGAACATCAGTAAATTGGCAAATGCATCATCTCCTCTTTTCTTACGATGGTATACAAATCCTAAAATACCTAAGATAAATGGCAAAGCGAATAGCTTATTGTTGGCTTTGTTGTTCTTAAGTGAATCAGGCAATTGAGATTGATCACCATAAATCAAGTTGTCTACCAATGGAATACCCGTAATCCAATTACCATCACGCACATTACCTGTATATACGCCTTGAATATCATTTTGCTTACCAGAAAAATTCCACATAAAATAGCGGAAATACATCCAATACACTTGGTACCCAACAAAGAACTTAACATTATCTACTTGGTTAGGCGCTCTTTCATATGTACCATCTTTTAGTTTAGGAATATTCAAAAATGCGGAATAATAATAGGCATGATATTGGTCATCACTTGCATCCCATACCCTTGGAAACAACATTTTATCTTCAGGATTATATACGTATTTCTTATCCTGCCCTACTTCAATATACTTGTCACGCGCTTTCTGGTAACGCATGCCTGTATTTTTCAAATCAACGGGTTGTGCGGTGAATTTCTGACCATACAATAAAGGAAAATCGCCATACTGCTCACGACCAAGGTATCCTACCAAACTCATTGGATTATCTACATTGTACATATCCACTGAAGGATTTGCACTACTTCTAATCATAGTAGTTAAATAGGTACTATATCCAATGAACATAAAGCTAACGCACCATATAGACAAAGTTAAATAGGGCCAAGCTTTCTTGGATGCGAGTTTCAATCCATACCATAATAAAGCTGCAACCAGAATGAAGAAAAGTGTAAACCCACTAAAGAAAGGCATACCCGCTCCATTTACCATCCAACGATCAAAAGATCCAGCCAATTTGATGGAATATTGAATCACTCCTACTTGCACTGCTCCTGTAATAACACATCCAATTACAAAAAATATATAGACACCGCCGTAATATGCTTTTTGCTCAGGTTTCCACTTTTCAATAATAAATAACAATCCAACACCTACAATGGTAGCCAATATCATTAAACCCCCAATGGTTCCATCCATGGGCACATTATCGGTAGCATCTGCAGCTGCGCCAACTAATGCTGCAATGAATGCCAAACCACCACCTACTGAAACAATCTTAATAAACCAAGAACGAATCAATGCATAGTTGAAATTTTCCCTCTTTCTAAAGTAATAAACCATTACAATAGCAGGTATTGTTAATAGATTCAGCAAGTGAACCCCAATAGACAATCCCATCATGAAAAAGATAAATACAATCCAACGATCAGCCCCTGGTTCATCCGCATGATTCTCCCATTTAAGGATTGCCCAAAATACAATGGCTGTAAAGAAAGAAGATAATGCGTATACCTCGCCTTCAACAGCACTATACCAAAACGAATCACTAAATGTGTAGGCAAGGGCTCCTACAACACCAGCACCCATGATACTCCAAATTTGATAGGCATTAGGAATATCGGTTGTTTTGATATTGATGATTCTACGTGCAAAATGGGTAATAGTCCAGAATAGGAACAATATGGTAAAAGCACTTGCAATAGCGCTCATCATATTGACTGCTTTAGCAGCACTCATAGGATCATCTCCAAATAAAATAATGAATATTCTACCTAGAATAACAAATAAAGGGGCACCGGGTGGATGGGGTATTTGTAATTTAAAGCAACTACTTACAAACTCACCACAATCCCATAAGCTTCCTCCAGCTTCGGCAGTAAGGGTATACACAGCGCTGGCAACTATGAAAACCAACCAGCCCGTTATGTTATTGATCTTATTAAACTGCATATTTGTTTTGGTTTTTTAAAGAGGGACAAACATAGTTGATTATAGGTAAAATTTGAAAAACAAAGCGCTGTTTCAATAGATTTAAGAAAGTTTTTACAGCTATAAATCGCCCCTATTTCCTATTAAACCTTTCAATGAATGCGCTAATGAATGATTTTTGGGCTTGCTGCATTAACTTTGCATCTGAATGAACCAGAAACAAACAGTAGCATTTCATACACTTGGCTGTAAATTGAACTTCTCGGAAACCTCTACCCTTTCTAGAATAATGGAAAAAGATGGTTTTGAAAAAAGGGATTTCAACGACCCCGCGGATGTTTATGTAATTAATACATGTTCTGTTACCGATAATGCAGACAAAGAATGTAGGCAATTGGTTAGAAGAATTCAACGAAAATCACCTGATAGCTTTGTGATTATCACTGGCTGTTATGCTCAACTCAAACCCAATGAAATTGCTTCCATACCGGGGGTAGACCTTGTTTTAGGGGCAGCTGAAAAGTTTAACATCTCTGAGCATATTAAAGCTCTTACCAAAACAAATGACCCTGCCAAAATTTGTAGTTGTGATATTGCCGATGTAACTGGGTTTAATGCTTCTTTTTCTCAACACGATAGAACGCGTACCTTCTTAAAAGTACAAGATGGTTGCGATTACAATTGCTCGTTTTGCACCATACCCATGGCCCGTGGAAAAAGCAGAAGCGATACCATTATCAATGTAGTTGCTAATGCAACGCATTTAGCATCGGAAGGTGTTAAAGAAATTGTTTTAACTGGTGTTAATTTAGGCGATTTTGGAAAGGGGGCACATGGAGACAAAGTGCATGGAGAAACCTTCTTAGATTTAGTCAAAGCTTTAGATGAGGTTGCTGGAATTAACAGATACCGGATTTCTTCCATTGAACCGAACTTAATCACCAATGAATTAATTGAATGGGTTTCCAAGAGCGACCAATTTATGCCCCATTTTCATATTCCTTTACAAAGTGGATCCAATAAAATTTTGGGGTTAATGCGGAGAAGATATAAGCGAGAATTGTATGCAGAACGTGTAGCTTTAATTAAGCAATTAATGCCTCATGCCTCAATTGGCGTTGACGTAATCGTTGGCTTCCCAGGAGAAACAGCAGATGATTTTAAAGAAACTTTTGATTTTATACATTCACTAGACGTTTCTTATTTGCACGTATTCACTTATTCGGAAAGAGACCATACAAAAGCTTTAGAAATTACACCAATTGTTCCTATTCAAGTTCGAAATGAAAGAAATAAAACATTGCGAAATCTGTCTTACATGAAGCAACAATATTTTGCAAAACAACATAGTGGAACTACCCGACCTGTTTTATTTGAAGCTTATAATAAAGAGGGTATGATGGAAGGATATAGTGATAATTATATTAGAGTAAGTACTCCATATAGATCTGAATGGGCCAACCAATTGGTTGATTGGACTATTTAGGAGTAAGAAAGACAGAAGGAAATTCAACAATCATCACTTGACCCAAACTTTGCAGTTCTACATAAACTTTTTTCTTACCGCCTCTAATCACTGTGCCTTCCTTATCCATAAACACACCATGATTCACTTTGATTAAATCTCCTGTTGCAAATCCCTGATCTGAAATAATGCTGATTTTAGTATCTTTCTCTAATAAGTAAGCTTTGATATTATTAATTTCATCTTCTTTAATCACAGCTGGTTTGCCCAAATAATAGACGAAATTTAATGCCCCGTCGGTCATTAAAACTTTGGATCTTTCGGTATCATCTATATATACAAAAACATAAGACTTAAACAGTGGCTCTTCAATTATCTTTTTTCTATCAGACCATTGCCGCTCTACTTTTTGTAATGGACACCAACTTTCGATTCCTTTTCTAACCAAAACAGTATCAATCTTTTTTTCCCATCTTGGCTTTGTATAAACGGCATACCATTTCTTCTCTAACTTCTTTTCCATAATACTTGCGTCGTTCTATATAAAAAAGAGTTTTAGTTTTTTACTGTATTGTACTGTTGAGTAGCTAATTCTTGTATAATCTTAACGCTTGCATCAATTTGCAAATCTTGCTTTAACAACTTTAACCATTCTTGGTATCGAATACCTTTATTTTTATCTGGATTATTGTAGAACTTATCCTTATCTGCCTCAAGTGTTTGAACGCTCAATTCCGTTTTAAGTTTTAGCAAATTGTTATTTTGATTAACCGTATTGGTAATTTGTTTTTGCATTTGCTTAAATTGATCAATTTGTAAATTGATAGGATTTTCCCCATTTTTAGATAGCCACTTGAGGTTGTCTTGCAATAAAAGTAAATTTGCATCTGAAGAAATTCTAGCTTGTTCTTTCTTGATAATATCTGTCAAATTATTTGCAGTATTACCCTGCCATGGCTGATAGGCAGTTTGAGGTATCGCATCCCAAGGCAATGAATTGGGGTTATCTTTTTCTCGAATTTTTAAATACTCATAGGTGTCTGGCATAATGATATCTGGCACCACTCCTTTCAGCTGGGTACTTCCTCCATTCACTCTATAAAATTTTTGAAAGGTTAAACTTACTGCACCAAAATCAGTTCTATTGCTATAAAAATCGATGGGTCTTCCAAAAGGGATTGGCCGTTGAACTGTTCCTTTACCATAAGTAGAGCTGCTGCCGATTACAATACCTCTTTTATAATCTTGAATTGCTGCTGCAAAAATTTCGCTAGCAGATGCACTTAGCTCATTCACCATAACAGTTAATGGGCCATCATATAAAACAGATTCATCATTGTCTCTCCATGTTTGTTGATCAACACGACCATCTCTTTCTTTAACTTGTACAACAGGGCCTGTTTTAATAAATAAGCCAACCATTTTTACTACTTCTAGCAAAGATCCACCACCATTGTTTCTAAGATCAATTACGATTCCTTTTACATTTTCAGCTTTTAGTTTTTTAACTTCTGTTGCAACATCTTCTGAACACTTAAATCCATTTTTGTCTTCAAAGTTTGCATAAAAATCGGGCAATGCGATATAACCAATTTTATCATTGCCCCGCATGATTACAGCACTTCTTGCAAGACCTTCATCTTGCTCAATTTTTTCTCTAATTAGTGAAACTGTTTTAGTTGTTCCATCTTGTTTTTTAAAAGTGATTCTTACTTCAGTACCTTTATCCCCTCTTATCAATTTTACAGCATCCTCTGTACCATAGCCACTTACATCAACTGGCGTATTTGAACCTTGGGCCACTTTAATGATTACGTCTCCAGCAACGATTGCGCCTGATTTCCATGCAGGACCACCTGTAACAACGCTTGCAATTTTAATTCCATTATCATCCTGTTGTAATTGTGCTCCAATACCATAAAATTGATTACTCATTCTTTCGTCAAAAGCCCTTTTCTCAATTGGAGGATAATAGTCGGTATGCGGATCCATTGTATTCGTAATGACATTGATAAAAGCATTGAATCGTTGTTCTTCAGTGAAAGTTGTTTTGATTCGATTAAATGTTCTTTCCATCATTTTTAACACACTGGTTCTTGCTGCCAATTCTAAACTATCATCTGGCAATACTCTAAAACTATCTTTACCCTTATTTTTTTCTCTCTCTTCTTGTAAATCGATATAACGTTCTAAAGAATAGTATTTTAATTTTTTCCTCCAACGATCTTTTCTCTCAGCTTCTGAATTAGTATATGTCAATTGATCTCCATCTAATTGAACTGATTCATTAACACTGTAATCAAAAGGTTTTGACAATATGTCTTTATAATAAAGCATGGTCTCGGCAACCCTCTTTTCGTAAATAGCACTTACAGCAGGTTGAAACTGAATAGAAGCCCCATGTATTTCGTCGTCAATGGTTGTTTCAAATTTTTTAACTGTTTTTAGATCTTCTGACGTAAAAATGCTTTTATCGCCATCCAATTGATCTAAATATGCTTTAAAAATTTTTTTAGAAAAGTCATCATTGATTTTTTGAGGGCTATAATGTTGTTGTTCTAACAATGCACCCACTGTATTTAATAGTTTTTGTTGTTGGGCTATTTTTTCATTAGAATCTGCTCCATTGATACTGCGAAATGCGATAAATAATGAACCAAATAATACCAAGGCCGTTAGCACTAATCCTTTTCTACTCTTCATAAATTGCTTGAATTTTTGCATGATCTTTTCAAAAATAATCTAAAAAAAGTTTTTAATGGCATGTATAAAACCAATTAACAAAGGTTTGGATGAAGTTTTTTTAAAAAATATTTACTACTTTTGCCAACCACAAAAACGGAGGGCGTAGCTCAGTTGGTTAGAGCGTCAGTTTGTGGCACTGAAGGCCGGGGGTTCGAGACCCCTCGTTCTCCCACTTAAAACCTATAAAACGTATGTTTTATAGGTTTTTTAACTTAAATACATGAAGCTTTTATACCTTATCCCTTTTATTTCTGCTTTTATTGGGTGGTTTACCAATTGGATTGCCATTAAAATGCTGTTTCATCCTAAAAATCCTGTAAAAATTTTAGGAATTACGTTTATTGGAATATTTCCTAAAAGACAAATTCAATTTGCTGAGAAATTAGGGAAACTAGTAAGTGATGAACTTTTATCGTTTCAAGATATTGAATCAAAAATCACCAACCCCACCAATATTGATCAATTGATGCCCCAAATTGACGCTCATATAGACCATTTCTTAAGGGTTAAATTGGCCGATCAAATGCCCGTTATAAGCATGTTCATAGGTGACAAAACGATTCAGCAAATGAAATCGGTATTTATGGCTGAATTGAAAGAATTATTCCCAGGTATTATGAAATCCTATATGGGGAATTTACAAAGGGATTTAGACTTAGAAAAAATAGTTGTTGAAAAAGTAAAGGGGTTTTCATCCGATAAATTGGAACAAATATTAAATGATATCATGTCTAAAGAATTCCGCTTTGTAGAAATAATTGGTGGAGTTCTTGGGTTTTTAATAGGCATTATGCAAGTGATTTTAACCCTAATTTCTTAGTCACCGACGGATTAAATAGCCTATTCGCCGATTTTGTTAAACTTTATCCACTCAGGCTTGTCATATTACCGCTTATAAAATGCAATAACCATTCGAGGATTGCATCAACCAACTTTGCACTTATTAATAAAGATGAATATGCGTAAATTTTTAGGATTAATTGGGTTTCTAACCCTTTTCGTTGCTACCGTTTCGGCACAAATGCCAGGAATGGTAGGTGGTCGTGGAGGTGCTGCAGGAGCAGGACAAAACATGAATATTGGCCATTTTTATGGTAAAATCGTAGACAGTAAAACCAATAAAGGTGTTGAAGGAGTTACTGTACAATTAAGAGGTAACAAATTTGATACTGCAACCAAAAAGATGAAGGAAGCCATTTTGGGCACCATCATTACAAAGGCAAATGGTGATTTCAGTTTTGAGAACCTTTCTTTGTTTGGCAATTTCAAACTGAATGCAACTGCTCTAGCATACAAAACCATCGATCAAACCATCAGTTTTGGCATTAAAATGCCAACAGGTGGTGCTAGTGGTGGAAATATGCAGCAAATGCTCGGAATGGCAGATAAAGATTTAGGTAATATTAAAATGGAAGAAGATGCAACCAATTTGGGTAATGTTACCGTTACAGCTTCAACCAAACCTCAATTTGAATTAGGTATCGACAGAAAAATTTTTAATGTAGATAAAAACTTAATGGGTTCTGGACAAACCGCTACCGAATTAATGAGAAATATCCCTGCTTTAAATGTGGATATTGATGGTAACGTAACGCTTAGAAATGCAGCCCCTACTTTATTTATTGATGGAAGACCTACCACTATTACTTTAGATCAGATTCCTTCTGATATTATTGATCGTGTAGAATTAATTACCAACCCTTCTGCAAAATTTGATGCCTCAGGTGGTAATGCAGGTATTTTAAATATTGTTCTTAAAAAGAATAAGAAAGTTGGCTATAATGGTGGACTTAGATTAGGCGTTGATTCTCGTGGAATGCTAAATGGAGGTGGAGATATTAACGTTCGTCAGAATAAATTAAACTTCACTGGAAGCGGTGTGATTAACCAGAGAAAATCTATTTCTGAAGGCATCACTGATAGAAACAATATTCTTGCAGTCCCTAGTAATATTTATAATTTACAAAACTCTACCAATACAGGTTATTTTGCTTTTGTAAGAGCGGGTGTTGATTATTTTGTAGATAATAGAAATACCATTTCAGTGACTGCCAATTACAATAGAGGTCAGTTCGACAACGATCAAAATCAAAGAGTGGATTCTACTATAAAGGGAATCAAAAGTTCTTATTCTAATATTGGAACAACTTCTACCAGTAACTTCAAAAATTTAGGTACACAGTTGAGTTATAAGCACAACTTCATGAAGAATGGTCATAATATTTCTTCTGATTATAACTACAACAGAAGCAGCAATGACAACTTATCTAATATTGATAACTACACCTATAATTTAGACGCTACCCAAAAAGGTACGCCTATTTTACAAAGAGGGATTGGTGAAGGAAGTACTACCAATCATACTTTCCAAATTGATTATGAGAATCCTTTAACGGATGATAAAAAATTTGAAGCAGGTGGTAGAGCAGCAATCAGAGATTTCAATAATAAGCTAGACCAATATCGCTTCAACAGTTTAACTGGTCAATACCAGCTGGTCCCATTAATTAGTAGTAGATACAAGTATACCGATGCGGTTTATGCAGCTTACACTACTTACAGTTTTAGAGTAAATAAATGGAGTTACCAATTGGGTTTAAGAGCAGAAAGTTCAAATTATACTGGAACCCTTTTGAACTCAAAAGGTGCAGATTCTGCAACTTTCTCTGTGAAATTCCCTTTGAGTTTGTTTCCAAGTGCATTTATCACTTATAAAATTGATGAAAAACAGGACTTCCAAATCAATTATTCTAGAAGAGTAAATAGACCTAATTTCTTTCAATTGATGCCTTTCCCAGATTATTCTGATCCTCAAAACATTAACGTTGGTAATGCAGGATTAAGCCCTGAATTCACCAATTCTTTTGAAATGAGTTGGAACAACGCATATAAAAAAGGAGCAAATTTTCTTGCTACTGCTTTTTACAAGCATTCAACTAATTTGATTACTCGATATGTGTACAGAGACGCCAATGCTTTAGTTCCTGGTGATAGTGCATTCTTTAGCACGTTCATTAATGCCAATAGCGCAAGATCATTTGGTTTAGAATTAACCAATAAAATGTCGGTAACCAGTTGGTGGGAAATGACAGTTAACTTGAATATTTTTAATTCAAGAATCAATGCTACTGTACCGGGTCAACCAGATTTAGTTCAAGAACAATGGAGCTGGTTCACCAAAATGAATAATACTTTTAAAGTTGCCAAGGGATTATCTATCCAATTAAGTGGAGATTACCAAGCAAGGACAGTATTACCGCAAAGTAGTGGCGGTGGTGGTGGTCGCGGCGGTGGCGGCGGTGGAATGATGTGGGGAGGTGGTCCTCAATCTGGGGCACAAGGTTATAACTTACCTAGATATGGATTTGACCTGGCAATCCGCAAAGAATTTACATGGAAAAATGGTCGTTCAGCAAACTTAACATTGAGCATGAACGATATATTCAGAACCCAGTTATTCCAAAGTTATTCTGAAAGCTCTTTCTTTAATCAAACCAATCAAAGAAGAAGAGACCCACAAGTGTTAAGATTAAACTTCAGTTACCGTTTCGGAAAGTTTGATGCTAGTTTATTCAAGAGAAAGAATACTAAAGCAGATCAAAGTGGTGGAATGGATATGATGCAACAATAATTTAGTTTTAGTTTAAGAGTTGGGCCTCGATTGAAAAATCGGGGCCCTTTTTATTTTAAACATTCTTTCCTTGCAACATGGGCACAAAAGAAAACTCTTCAAATAGTTCCTCAAGAAGAGTACCGTCAAAATTTTTAGTAATACGCATCATTCTTTGTATTTCGCCTTCGTCTACTGGAATAACCATTAAACCTCCTGGTTTTAATTGCTCCAACAGTAATGGCGGAACAAAAGGGGCGGCTGCAGTAATTAGAATTTTATCAAAGGGTGCATAAGTGGGTAAGCCCTTAAATCCATCCCCATAAAAAAATTTAATATTCGGATACTGTTTTCGAAAATGATAGTATTCCTTTTGTTCGTCAAATAATTTTTTTTGCCTTTCGATGGTATATACCCATTGGGCACCCAATGCAGCAAGAATGGTTGTTTGATAAATACTACCAGTACCAATTTCTAATACCTTTTCCCCTTTTTTAATTTGTAACAACTGGGTTTGATATGCTACAGTATAAGGGTGCGAAATAGTTTGGTCAGCCGAAATGGGGAAGGCACGATTTTCATAAGCGATTTTTTCAAATGCCGATTCCAGAAAAAAATGCCTTGGGATGGTATTGATTGCATCCAATACAGCTTCGTCTGTTATGCCCTTCTCCCTTAAAGTATCCACCAATATTTTACGCATCCCTTTATGGGTAAATGCATCATTATAAACTCTGTCCTTTCGCATATTGCGAATATAGCATTCTATTTTAGGTTCATACTACTGATAATTCCATTAATTCTGTTCTCTAATTCAATTTGTTTAGCATCAAATTCTGCCTTACTACTCAGTTTTGTTTTTACACTAAAATAAAACTTGATTTTGGGTTCAGTACCAGAAGGTCTTGCAGAAATTTTACTTCCATCCGCTGTAATGAATTGTAGAACATTGCTTTTCGGAAGTGGAATATTCCAAGTTTCACCTGTTAGTAAATTCTTGCCTGTTTGCAATTGGTAGTCTAAAAGCGTAACAACAGAAGATCCATTTATTTCTGCTGGTGGGTTGCTCCTATACCCTTCCATCATTTCAGCAATTTCTTTTTGACCATTCATTCCTTTTTTGGTAATGCTGATTAAATTCTCATAATAGAATCCATATTGAATATATAATTCAATCATTTTATCAAATAAGGTTTTGCCCTTATTCTTCTCGTATGCAGCCATTTCACACATTAATGCAACAGCACTTACAGCATCCTTATCTCTGATTTGATCACCAATCATTAATCCAAAGCTTTCTTCGCCACCAATTACATAGTTCTCTTTACCCTCCAGTTCCTTTATCTTCTCTGCAATCCACTTAAATCCGGTTAATACATTATAACAAGCAACATTATTTTGTTTAGCTACTTCATTAATCATTTCAGTAGTAACAATTGTTGAAATAACCATATCATTCGCTTGTGCAATTCCTTTTGCCTTTCTCGCTTCCATCATATATGCAAATGCCAGAACAGCCGTTTGGTTTCCATTCATTAAAACCCACTCTCCTTTGTGGTTTTTAACACCAATACCAACACGGTCGGCATCGGGGTCTGTACCTAATAGAATATCGGCATCTAAGCTTTGGGCTTTTTTCAACCCAATGCTCATGGTTTCACTTTCTTCTGGATTGGGGTATTTTACAGTTGGGAAATTACCATCTGGTGTAGCTTGTTCTTCTACAATATGCACATTATTAAAACCAAATTGCTCCAATACCTGTGGTACCAAAGTGATACCTGTACCGTGAATAGGTGTATACACTATTTTTAGATCTTTTTGAGCTGCAATCACATCTGGATATACGCTTAAACCCCGAACCATTTCAATGTAAGCTTGATCTAAATCATTTCCTAGAATAGTAATATTGGCTGCACCACCATCCCATTTCACTTCATCCACGCTTTGAATGGCTTCCACTTCAATGATTACATTCTTATCGTGCGGCGGAACCAATTGCCCTCCATCATTCCAATAAGCTTTGTACCCGTTGTATTCTTTGGGATTGTGAGAAGCAGTGCACACAACTCCTGCTTTACAACCTAAATATCTTATAGCAAAGCTTAATTCAGGTGTTGGTCTTAATGATTCAAAAAGAAAAACTTTAATATCGTTTGCTGCAAATACATTAGCAGTAGTTTCCGCAAAAAAACGGCTATTGTTTCTACTATCATGGGCTATGGCTAATTTGATTTCTACCCCCGGATAGGTTTTCTTTAAATAATTGGCAAAACCTTGGGTGGCCATTCCAATGGTATATTTATTTACCCTATTGGTACCAACCCCCATTAATCCTCTTAATCCACCTGTACCAAACTCTAAATTTCTATAAAAAGCATCCGCCAATTCCTCTTGATTATTGGATTGTAGTTCTTTAATGGAATTCTTAGTCTCTTGGTCATAATTTCCATTTAACCAACTATTCACTCTTTCTAATATTGCAACGTCCATATTATTTATTTGCTTTTATAATGTTTACAAAATCAATTCAATATAAGAAAATTGGGCGATTTATTTATATAACGTATGCGCCCATAATTTTTCCATCAATCGTTTCTACTTGAATATGCTCTTCCAGCGTAGTAGAAATGGATAAACCTACAAAATCTGGTTTAACTGGATACATTTTATGCATTCTTTCAACCAATACCAAGGTTTGAATGGTTCTAGGATGCCAATCAAGTAATGGTTTCAATGCGTATAACAAGGTTTTACCACTATTAGTTACGTCATCAATCAAAATAATATTTACTCCGTTTAATGGTAACATTTCACTCAATTCAACTTTATCGGGGTGCTGCTTGTTTAATTTTACAGAAATAATATCTACTTTTTTATCTAAATAAGGCCTTAATAAGCTACCAATTACCCCAGCAATAACGACTCCACTATTTTGAACCCCAATCAATAAAACATCTCCTGCTTGACCACTTAGGCTTTCGGCAATTTCCAAGCTCATTCGCTTTAGTTTTTGCTGTGCTTCTTCGGCACTTAGAATATATTTCTTATCTGACATACATTAAATTATACCCCAAATTAACAACAATAAATTGCATTACACAATTGCTTTCAGCTGCTATTAAAACTATTATCTTAGCGTATAACTTAGTTTATGCAGTATTTACAACAAGTCCTTTTTGTGCTAATGGCAATTTCGGCCATTTACTTATTTGCCAAAAAAGTAGGAGAAATTAGACGAAATATCTTTTTAGGCAAATCCTTAGATCTTTCAGATAATGCCCCACTTAGATGGAAAAACGTATTACTACTTGCCATGGGGCAGAAGAAAATGTTTAAAAACGTACCAGTAGCATTGATGCATTTTATCATATATGCTGGTTTTATCATTATTAATATTGAGGTACTAGAAATTGTGTTAGATGGAGTTTTTGGCACCCATCGATTATTCTTACCCCTATTAAATGGTGTTTACAGTTGGCTCATTAATATTTTTGAGTTATTGGCATTGGGTGTTTTGCTTGTCTGCATTATATTTTTAGCTAGGAGAAATGTATTAAAACTAAAAAGATTTATTAGTAAAGATTTGAATGGCTGGCCAAAAACAGATGCCAATTTCATTTTAATTACTGAAATAGTTTTGATGAGCTTGTTTTTAATGATGAATGCAACTGACCAAATACTTCAAGATAGAGGGCAAGCGCATTATGCTATTACTGATGGGTTCTTTATTTCTGCACAATTAATCCCATTATTTGAAGGGTTTAATAATACAACATTGGTTTTCATTGAAAGAACTGCTTGGTGGCTTCATATAGCAGGAATATTTGCTTTTTTAAACTACCTCCCCTATTCAAAACATTTACATATAGCGCTTGCTTTCCCCAATGCTTATTACGCTAAATTGGATTCACCTGGCAAAATGAAAAATATGCCAGAAGTACAAAACGAAGTGTTATATGCAATGCAACCTGAATTGGCTCCTGCTAATGCAGCAGCTCCTGCCAGCTTTGGGGCAAAAGATGTTTTTGATTTAAGCTGGAAAAACTTATTAGATGCATATAGTTGCACAGAATGTGGTAGATGTACAGCAGAATGTCCTGCAAATATTACAGGTAAATTATTGAGTCCAAGAAAAATCATGATGGCTACTAGAGACCGTTTGGAAGAGGTAGGCAAAAACATCAATCAGAATAATTCATTTGTTCTAGACAATAAATCCTTACTACACGATTACATTTCTGTTGAAGAATTGAGAGCATGCACAACATGCAATGCTTGTGTAGAAGCTTGTCCTGTAAGTATATCTCCTTTAGACATTATTGTAGAATTAAGGAGGTCATTAATCATGGAAGAAAGTAATGCTCCTCAAGAGTGGAACAGTACATTTAGCAATATCGAGAATAACTTTGCTCCATGGAAATTTTCTCCAGACGATAGAGACAAATGGGCATCTGAAATGGCATCATAATCACAAAAAAATAACTAAAAAAATTATAGAGATGAAGATTAATACAATGGCTGAAATGATGGCTAATGGCGAAACTCCAGAAATTCTTTTTTGGGTTGGATGCGCTGGAAGTTTTGATCAACGTGCACAAAAAATCACCAAAGCATTTGCTACTATATTAACCAAAGTGGGAGTGAAATTTGCTATTTTAGGTAAAGAAGAAGCTTGTACAGGAGACCCCGCAAGAAGAGCTGGCAATGAATTTTTATTTCAAATGATGGCATACCAGAATATTCAAGTATTGAATGGATATGATATTAAAAAGATTGTTACCACATGCCCCCATTGTTTTAATACCTTAAAAAATGAATACCCTGAATTAGGTGGAACCTACGAAGTAATTCATCACACTACATTATTACAAGAATTAATTAATGAAGGAAAAATTGTTTTAAAGGAGGGCGGTACCTTTAAGGGTAAAAAAATATCCTACCACGATAGTTGTTACTTGGGAAGGGCCAATGATATTTATGAAGCACCAAGAAAAGTTTTAGAAGCTTTGGATGCAGAATTAGTTGAAATGAAACGTTGCAGAACCAATGGTCTTTGTTGTGGCGCAGGTGGTGCACAAATGTTTAAAGAAGATGAACCTGGCAAGTCTAGAATAAATATGGATAGAGCAGATGAAGCCCTTGAGACTGGTGCAAAATTTATTGCAGCTGCCTGCCCATTTTGTAATACCATGATGTCTGACGGGGTAAAAAACAGAGAGAAAGAAGCAGAAGTTGCTGTTTTGGATATTGCTGAAATGATTGCGGAAAGCATGGTTTAATTTGTAAATTTGCAGAATGAACTTAACTGAATATCAGTCATATTGCCCAGCAGATTTTAGTGATCAATCAAAAGTTTGGATATACCAAAGCAGTCGCTTATTTAGTATAGGTGAAGCATTTGAAATTGAAACCATACTAGTAGACTTTATAACAAACTGGAAAAGTCATGGAGCTCCTGTAAAAGGTTTTGCCAATCTGTTTTTTGGTCAATTCATCGTAATCATGGCCGATGAAACAAATACTACAGTAGGGGGTTGCAGCACAGATAGTTCAGTTCATGTAGTCAAAAAATTGGAGCAATTATTTAAAGTTGATTTATTTAATAGACAAAACCTTGCTTTTTATGTAAAAGATAAAGTTCAATTATTACCTCTTGCTCAAATTAACTATGCTTGGGAAAACAACTTTATCAATGGAGATACCATTTATTTTAATAATACTGTAACTACTAAAGCTGGCTTTTTAAATGACTGGTTAATACCTGTAAAATCAAGTTGGTTAAAATCGAAAATCAAATCTCTTTCAGTTGTTTAAGACTTAGTTTTAATAATTTGATTAAGTGCTTTATTTTTTTCTTTTTCGCTTAAGCTACTCTTTTGAACCATTCTGTTTAATTGATAACTGATCGAAATTCGATAGTTCCTACTTCTTGTAGAACTAAAGCTTTCTAATTGAAACCTCGGTCCGTTGGTAACGGAGCTTAATTCTTGTGGAGTAAAAGGGTCAATTGCATTCAATGAAACAATCAACCTCCTATTAAACAACTTATGCTGCACGCCAATATTTGTATTGATATTGGTTCTACTAATACCCTGTGGGTTAGCATATCTATTATAACGAGCTGTTCCTTCAAAAGTCCATACACTATTAGGAGTAAAAGTATAATTTAGGTTGGTATAAAAAGAACCCCCATTTTGATATAGGTAAAGCTTTTTTTCACTTTCGCCATATTGGTTATATGTAAAACCAACACTTGCATTCATTCTAAATTGTTTACTAAATGTATAACCGCCAAATGCACTTGCTTCATATTCATTTCTATCTGCAATATTCAACCAGGTAATATTGGTTTTGCCCCCTTCACCAAGGGTTCTAATAGTATTAAACACTTGTGAAACTTTATTATACCCAATAGACGTATTAAAATAATATTTTCCTTTTGTATAATTGAAATTCAAGTCGAAATTTTGAGACAAACTGGGTTGCAAATCAGGGTTCCCATAACGCAAATTATACGGATCTGAATAGTCTATATTGGGATTCAATTCACCAATTCCCGGTCTTCTTATTGTTGCTCTATAAACCAATGAAGTATTGAATATTTTATTGAAATCCTTTCTTATGGTAAAATTCGGCAACAGATTCCAATAATTGCTTTTCGCATTTGACCCATTTCCTTTTATAAAATCAAATTGAGTTTGTGTTTGTTCCGCTTGTGCTCCAAATGTGAATCGGATATCCTTCTTGAACCACAAACTAAATCCAGCCCTAAATGTGAGTATCTGTTGTTTGAAATAAAAATCATTGCTCAGCAAATCATTGGGAATCATTATTCCGTCTGACTTTCGAAGAAAATTAGTATTTAAAGTATTATGAAACCAAGAAGAATTATATGTAGCACCTGTTGTAAATTGACTATTTTTTAATCTTAGTGGTTTAACATATTCCACTCTAGTAGATATAGATTTGTTGAAATTATTAAAGTATTGAGTTTGTGTTGAATCTATTCCTGTTGGCACCATACCAGCACTCAAAAACTGTTGATAGAAATCACGATCATTATCGTTTTTACTTGTATTGGCCGATATAAATAATCTGATTTGTTCTGCTAAATTTTTGGGGGCTTTGTATATATAGGAACCTTGGATACTATGTGTATACCCATCCCCTTCACTCCTATTTTCTCTATTACTTATTCTGTAGGCTTCATTGAATCGATTATAATTGATGAAACTATTATTGCTAACATTATTGAAGTAATTCAGATTACCCTGGTATACCAATCCAATAATATGAGATTTAGAAAATTCATAATCCAATTGACTTCTTATATTGGGTCTTATATTAATATTGGTATAGTTAGAAGTGCTGTACAAACGATTACTAGAATCTGTATATATATTTGTTCGATTATTATAACTATTTCCCATCAATTGGCTTGCACCCAATCCGATAGTTTGGTTATAGGTGAATTTTTTATTCCTGTAACTGATATTACCTGAAAAATTACCTTCGCCTCTAGTGCCTGCACTAATATTCAATCTGCCGACCCATCCAATTTTTCCTTTTTTGGTAATGATATTAATCACTCCGCCTGTTTCAGTTGCAAACTGAGGAGGCGGGTTGGTCATAATTTCAATTTTTTCTATACTACTACCAGGCAAGCTTTCTAATAAATCTTGCAGCTGTTGGGCATTTAACTCTGTTGGTTTGTCGTCTATTAATATTTTAGGCTCTCTACCTTTTAGCAATAATCTACCATTGGGATCACTATTCACCAAAGGGATGTTTTTTAATAATTCTGCGGTACTAGATCCATTGCTCAATGCACTTTCCCCAATATTATAGGTGAGTTTATCGTCCTTGTTTTCAAACAATGGTTTCTCTGCATAAACAATTACTTCGGAAAGCGATAAATCAGATGAAGGCTTTAACTTGATATCCCCTAAATTGAAATCGTATCGCTCTTCTCTCAAATAAATACTATCCAATTGGGTAAAAACAAAACCCATTGAACTTATTTGGAGTTTATAATAGCCTAATGGAAGCCTATTGAATTCAAAACTTCCATTCTTGTCAGATAAAGTACTTCTTTTTAAAGAGTCAATTGATAATTTAATTAAATCAATCTTGGCGAAAGGAACCGCATCTCCTTTGGTAGCATCTAAAGCATTACCCATGATGATACCTAAGTTCAACTTGTCCTTATTCGGGTTGGTTTGAGCAACTACCCCAAAGCTGGTAAAAAAAAACAATAAGATTGGGGCAACCCTATATTTAAACATCTTGCAATTTAACGATTACCCTCCTTTTATAGGTAAAAGAGGGATGATTGGCTATTCGAGCAATTCTTTCAGCTTAACTTGTAATTCGTTCCCGCGAAGATCTTTCGCTATGATCTTTCCAGTAGGATCTAACAAATAATTTGCTGGAATACTTTGAATTTTATAGAGTTGAGCTACTTTATTATTCCAACTTTGTAAATCACTTACTTGAGTCCAAGTTAACTTGTCCTTTCGGATGGCATTCATCCAACTTGCTTTATTGTCATCCAATGAAACACCTAAAACAGTAAAATTCTTGTTCGCATATTTATTAAAGGCGTTAACTAAATTGGGGTTTTCTGCCCTACAAGGACCACACCAACTAGCCCAGAAATCAATCAATACATACTTCCCTCTAAAGGATTTTAAGGTAATCAACTTACCTAAAGTATCTTTTTGACTAAAATCAAGCGCTTCAGTTCCAATTTTATTGAAATTAGCATCTGCTATGGTTTGCTCAATCATTTTGGCAAATGTTCCTTTTTTTGCTGCAGGTGCTAAAGCATTGTAACGGTTCTCTAAATCTTCTGCCCCATTTAACAAAGGGCTTATGGCAAATAAAACAAATGAACTGACCGGAGAAGCAGATTTTTCTTTTGCAAATTTGGTAGCTTCTTGCAAAACAGTGCCCTTTGCTTGTTCATACAATACAATTAGAGAATCTCTCTTAATCCTGTTTTTCTCTGGATTAATCTGTTGTACCAAATAATTGAGCCTTTCTCTTATAGGATTAAAAGAGGCTTTGAATTGCTGGTAGTCTGTTTCAACGCTAGATCCTACAATGCTAGCAGCAGCAATATTATTAAAGTCTCCAGTAATAGAAACCTGGTCATTATATAGAAATATATCCAACGCCTCTTTATAACCTACAAAACCCAATTGAAAAATA